>NZ_JBGOSN010000004.1:0-223166 GCF_046335115.1 Paracoccus sp. P2
GCGCTGTATGGAGGCTACACCGCATCGGGCCAGCTACCCGTGCTGACCAAGCGGGGTCATTATTGGGCGCCGAAAGGGGGTCAAAGTTGCGTGCCGATTGACAGGTCGCGCAACTTCGAGAGGGCACGTACCGCCGCTTGACATCTCGAACTCGACCGAAGCTGCGCTAGGTTAGGAGCGACCGGCTTGCCCCGCAACTCCGGCTTGTCGCGCTGCTCGGCCGAGGCATAGAACGCATCCATATCCACATGGATGATCTTGCCGATATTCCTGTCTGGCTCGGCGGCCTCCCCGATCTGTTCTCCCGATCCCGACATGCTTCGTCGTCAACCTGTCGGAGTTGCCGGTTTTTCGATACCTTCCAGCCGATCGGCGGGCAAAGGTCGTTGCAGGGCCTTCGCCTCGCGCCAGTCGGCCGTCAGCCAGACCTCCACCTCGTCGGAATTGGTCAGGATCACTGGCATTGCCTTGGGATGGATCGGCTTCACCACTTCGTTGGCATCAGTGGTGAGGAAAGCGAAGAGTTCATGTTCGCCCGGTCTCGGCGTGCGGTTCGATCCGCGCGTCCCTTCCCATCGGGTCCAGATCCCGGCGAAGAAGAACAGGGGCTGCGCCTGGTCGAGCGCGAACCAGTAGAGTGGTTTGCGCTTCGTCACCGGATCAGGCACCTGCCCGTATTCCGAGAACGCCGTCGCCGGGACGACGCAACGGTGCTCAACCCCGAGCCACTGTTGCCAGTGCCGTATCCAGGTCTTGCGAACATTGGTGACGCCGGTGTCAGGCGCGTCCGGGGTCTTCAGATGCTCGACCGGCGTGGGCATTCCCCATGTAAGGCGAGCAAGCTCCAGCCCGCCATCGGTTTTGCGCACGACCGGCGCGGGCCGGTCGGGATAGACGTCGAGGATCGGTTCCAGATTGCCGATACTGTCGTGGGTGAGCGCCACGAAATCCCGGATCGCCTGCTGGTTGGTGGTCAGATTGTAGAGATTGCACAAACCCGCTTCTCCGATTTTGCGGCCATCATACGCCAGAAGTTCCGGCAAGGCTTCCGATCACATCTTACGAGACTCAGATTGACTCCCGCCGCGCACTAGAACAAACAAAGAACATAACGACAGGATTTGCCCTTGAGAAGATCCGGAGCCTGCCTTCCAGATGCACGAGCTCGCCATCAGTCCAGCCATTGCGGCCCTTCGTGTGCGAATCGCGCAGCTTGAAGGTGATGGCGCTCGCGCGCGGGAAGTGCTGCCCTTCGGCGTTCCGTCTCTGGACCGCAAACTGCCCGGTGGTGGGTTGGCTCTTGGCTGTCTGCATGAGGTTGCGGGCGGCGGCAACGGCGCCGTGGACGGCGCGGCGGCGGCCTGTTTCGTGGCCGGGATCGCCGCGCGGACCCAAGGCAAGGTGCTGTGGTGCGTCGCCCAGCAGGATCTGTTCGCGCCGGGCCTGGAACAGGCCGGCCTGCCGCCCGATCGCGTCATCCATGTCGAGGCCGGCGATGACAAGTCGGTCCTGGCCTGCATGGAGGAAGGCCTGCGGCACGGTGGGCTGGGCGCGGTGGTCGCCGATATTGCCCGGCTGCCGATGACCGCCTCGCGGCGGCTGCACCTGGCCGCCAAGGAAAGCGGCACCATCGGCCTCGCCCTGCGCCGCTGGCGGCGGCAGGCCGAGGCCAGCGATTTCGGCCAGCCGACGGCGGCGATGACCCGCTGGCGGATCTCGGTGCTGCCGTCCCGGCCTTTGCCCGTGCCCGGCGTCGGTCGCGCGCGCTGGCTGATCGAACTGATCCGGGCGCGGGCGGGAGAATCCCTCGATATCGAACTGGAGGCGTGCGATGGCTCGGGTCATCTCGGTCTTCCTGCCAACATGGCCGACAGACCGGCTGCGGCGGAAGGCCGGCGACACAGCGCCGCCAGTTGAGGTGCCGCTCATCATTGCAGGACGTGATCGTAACCGCCGTATCGTGACGGCGGTCGACGCGACCGCGCAGGCGCTCGGCCTGCGGGTCGGCATGCCCGTCACCAAGGCGCAGGCGCTGGTGCCGGGACTGGTGATTGAACCCGCCGACCCAAAAGCCGATGCCGAAAGCTTGGAGCGCCTCGCGCTCTGGGTGTTGCAACGGATCGCGCCGATTGTGGCGGTCGATCCGCCGGACGGGATCGTGATCGACTCTACCGGCGCGGATCATCTGCATGGCGGCGATGCGGCGATGCTCGATGCGCTGATCGGGCGGCTCACCTTGTCGGGTGTGTCTGCACGGGCCGCCATTGCCGACACCTGGGGCGCGGCCCATGCGCTGGCGCGCTATGGGTCCAATCCGGTGCTGATCGCCATGCCGGGGGCCAGCATCGACATGCTCGCGCCGCTGCCGCTGGAGGCTCTACGGCTGTCGCCCGCGATCCCGGCTGGCCTGCGCGATCTGGGGTTTTCCCGGATCGGCGATCTGATCGGCCAGCCCCGCGCGCCCCTGACGCTGCGCTTCGGGCCGGAACTGTCCCGTCGGCTGGATCAGGCCCTGGGCAACAGCGCCGAACCCATCGAGCCGCTGCGCCCCGAGGACATGATCGAGGCGCGGCGCAGCTTTGCCGAACCCATCGCCGCCGCTGAGACCATCGCCCGCTATATTGGAAAGCTGGTCGCAACGCTCTGCGAGGCGCTGGAGACCCGCGGCCTCGGCGTGCGCCGCCTCGACCTGCTCTGCCACCGGATAGACAGCCGTGTCGAGACCGTCCGCATCGGCCTCGCGCGGCCGGTGCGCGACCCTCAGCGCCTGACCCGGCTGCTCTGCGACAAGATCGAGACCATCGACCCCGGCCTCGGCATCGAGATCATGACGCTGACGGCCACGCTGGCGGAACCCATGACCGAGCGCCAGGCCGTGAGCCACCTGATCGAGGCGCCCGAGCCTGACCTGTCAGGCCTGATCGACACGCTCGCCAACCGGGTCGGCGCCCGCGCGATTTATCGCTTCGCGCCGGTGGCCAGCGATGTGCCCGAGCGATCCGTCTGCCGCATTCCGGCCCTGGCGGAAGAGACCGGCGCGGGCTGGCCCGATCACTGGCCGCGCCCCTCGCGGCTGTTGCCCCGTCCCGAGCCGATCGAGACCATGGCGCTGCTGCCCGACCATCCGCCGAACTGGATCTCGTGGCGCGGCGTGCGGCGGCGGGTGCGCCGGGCCGATGGCCCCGAGCGGGTCTTCGGGGAATGGTGGAAGCGCGATGCCGAGCTGGTCGCGGTGCGGGATTATTTCCGCATCGAGGATGACGCTGGCGAACGCTTCTGGATCTTCCGCGCCGGTGACGGCGAGGATGTCGCCACCGGATCGCATCGCTGGTTCCTGCACGGGGTTTTCGGATGAATGCGCCCCGCTATGCCGAATTGCAGGTCACCACGCAGTTTTCCTTTCTGCGCGGGGCCTCTTCGGCCGAGGAATTGTTCGCGACGGCGGCGGCGATGGGGATCGAGGCGCTGGCGGTGGTGGATCGCAATTCGCTGGCGGGCATCGTTCGCGCCCATGAGGCGGCGAAGGCAACCGGCATCCGGCTGATCGTTGGCTGCCGCCTCGATCTCGCCTGCGGCATGTCGGTGCTGGTCTATCCGACCGACCGAGCGGCCTATGCCCGGCTCTGCCGGCTGCTGACGCTTGGCAAGGGCCGGGCCGGCAAGGGCAAGTGCCACCTGGAATGGGCCGATCTCACCGCCTATGGCGAAGGGCTGATCGCGGTGCTGGTGCCGGATGATGCCGATGAATACTGCGGGTTCCGATTGCGCCGTTTGCGCGATGCCTTCGGCGACCGGGCCTATCTGGCGCTGACCCTGCGCCGCAGGCCCAACGACCAGATGCGGCTCTGGGAGCTTTCGCAACTGGCGCAGCGGATCGGCGTGCCGACCGTCGTGACCAATGACGTGCTGTTCCACGAGCCTGGCCGGAGGATGCTGCAGGATGTGGTCACTGCGATCCGCCACAACACCACCATCGACCAGCTGGGCTTTCGCCGTGAGCGTCATGCCGACCGCTATCTCAAGCCGCCCGCCGAGATGCGCCGGCTCTTCGCCCGCTGGCCCGAGGCGCTGGCCCGCACCATCGAGATCGCCGACCGTTGCCGCTTCAGCCTGGATGAGCTGCGTTATCAATATCCGGAGGAACGCGACGATCCCGCACTGACCCCGCAGGAAACACTGGTGCGGATGACCTGGCAGGGCGCGGCCAACCGCTACCCCGAGGGCGTGCCGGATGAGGTGACGGCGGCGTTGCGCCATGAGCTGACCCTGATCGGCAAGCTCGATTACGCGCCCTATTTCCTGACCGTGAACAGTATCGTCCGCTTTGCCCGGTCGCGCGGCATTCTCTGTCAGGGGCGGGGATCGGCGGCGAACAGCGCCGTCTGCTATGTTCTCGGCATCACCGCCATCGACCCCGGCCGCAACGATCTGCTGTTCGAGCGCTTCGTCTCCGAGGAACGCCGCGAACCGCCGGATATCGACGTCGATTTCGAGCACGAACGCCGTGAGGAAGTCATCCAATGGGTCTATGAGAACTATGGCCGTGACCGGGCCGCGCTGACCGCCACCGTGACCCGCTATCGCTCCAAGGGCGCGCTGCGCGATGTCGGCAAGGCCATGGGGCTGCCCGAGGATCTGATCCAGACACTCTCCGGCCAGCTCTGGGGCTGGTCCGAGACCGGTGTCAACGATCAGCAGCTTCGTGAGTTGAACCTCAACCCGGAGGATCGGCGTTTGCGCCTGACCCTTGATCTGGCCGCCCAGCTTCGCGGGGCGCCGCGGCATTTGTCGCAACATCCCGGCGGCTTTGTCCTGACCCATGACCGGCTGGACGAGTTGGTGCCGATCGAACCCGCCGCCATGGCGGATCGCCAGATCATCGAATGGGACAAGGACGACATCGACGCCTTGCGCTTCATGAAGGTGGATGTGCTGGCGCTGGGGATGCTGACCTGCATGCGCAAGGGGCTGGATCTGATCGTGGAACACAAGGGCATCGCCCTTGATCTGGCGACGATCCCGGCCGAAGATCCGCGCACCTATGCGATGATCCGCAAGGCGGACACGCTGGGAACCTTCCAGATCGAAAGCCGGGCGCAGATGTCCATGCTGCCGCGCCTGAAGCCGCGCACCTATTACGATCTGGTGGTGCAGGTCGCCATCGTCCGGCCTGGCCCGATCCAGGGCGATATGGTCCATCCCTATCTGCGCCGCCGCGAGGGGTTGGAAGAGGTCGATTATCCGACACCCGAACTGGAGAAGGTGCTGGGCAAGACCCTCGGCGTGCCGCTGTTTCAGGAACAGGCGATGCGCGTCGCCATTGAATGCGCGGGCTTCACCCCCGGTGAGGCCGATATGCTAAGGAAGAGCATGGCCACATTCAAGCACACCGGCGGCGTCTCGAAATTCCGCGACAAGCTGATCTCGGGCATGGTTGCCAAGGGCTATGAACAGGACTTTGCCGAACGCACCTTCCGGCAGTTGGAGGGCTTCGGCTCCTACGGCTTTCCCGAAAGCCATGCGGCAAGTTTCGCGCTGATCGCCTATGCCTCGGCCTGGCTGAAATGCTGGCATCCCGATGCCTTCTGCGCCGCGCTACTGAACAGCCAGCCGATGGGATTCTATGCCCCGGCCCAGATCGTGCGCGATGCGCGCGACCATGGCGTCGAGTTGCGCCCGATCTGCGCCAATGCCTCCCGCTGGGATTGCACGCTGGAGCCGACCGGCAACGAGGCGCGCTTTGCGGTTCGGCTTGGCCTGCGCATGGTCAAGGGGCTTGCCAATGCCCATGCGGCGGCGATTGTCGCCGCCCGTGCCGATCAGCCATTTGCCTCGGTCGAGGATCTCTGGCGGCGGGCCGGGGTTCCGGTCGCCGCATTGGTCCACATTGCCGAGGCCGACGGTTTCCGCCCGCCCTTCGGCCTCGCGCGCTGCGAAGCGCTTTGGGCGATCAAGGGGTTGCGCGACGAGGAACTGCCGCTGTTTGCGGCAGCCTCGGCACGCGAGGGCCTGACGGTTTCAGAGATATCGGAGCCGTCCATCGCCCTGCGGCCGATGGCGGCTGGCGGCGAGGTGGTCGCGGATTACAGCCATACCGGCCTGTCGCTGCGCCGCCATCCGGTTGCCTTCCTGCGCGAGGCTCTGCGCAAGCGCCGCATGGTCTCCTGCGCCGAGGCGATGGGCGCGCGCGACTGCCGCTGGCTGGAGACGGCGGGGATCGTCCTCGTCCGCCAGCGGCCTGGTTCGGCCAAGGGCGTCATGTTCATCACGATCGAGGACGAGACCGGCATCACCAATCTCGTGGTCTGGCAGAAAGTGTTCGAGTGCTATCGGCGGGCCATTCTCTCATCGAGCATGATTGCCGTCAGGGGGCGCGTTCAGCGCGAGGGCGAGGTCGTGCATCTCGTTGTCCATCGGATCGTCGATCTGTCGCGGGATTTGGCCAGCGTTGGGCAACGCGACGTGGCGGCCCTCCTGCCGGATGGCAGAGGAAGCGAACTCCACCAAGAATCTCCGACGCCTGATCTGCGCGGTCAGCCACCGAAGGGGCTGCGGGCGTGCAGTATGGCTGTGCCCGACCCGCACGTCGACGCGATCAGGGTAAAGACGCGGGATTTTCGGTAATGGTCGGAACCTTTACGACACCCAGCAACCTCGCATTGACCGCAGTTGCAGAAAACGAAATCGGCTCTTTGCGGCCGCACGACCGCACAGAGGCTAACTTCTGCTTTCCTTAGCCAGATTGATCGTACGGCAACAGGGATGCTTGAAAACTTGCCTGCTACACTCAGTCGTCGACCAGCAGCAGATACATCCGCATGCGATCCACCACCGCAGGGTACTCTTCCATGTTTGAGATCTCTGGCTCACGCTCGATAGTGGCGGAATAGGCCTGATGCGTCTGAACGCGGCTCAGAAAGCCGCGCTTGATGTCGCTAAAAGCGAGCTTGTTCGGGGTGTCGAAGCCGCGTCTGATCCCGGCTGCAAGGCAGTCAATGACAGAGACCGGCGTAGCCGTTCCGTCGGCGACGGCAGGTATCTCGCTTGCCGTGCGCGCGGCTAGACCGGCAGCGAAGGAAAGGCTGAGAGGCACTAGCTGAGAGACTAGCTCACGGGCACGCGGGCAAATCGCTTTTTCAGCGGGGTCGCCGCCGAGTTGTCTTTCGATTTCGCGCAAGGGTTCGCCGCATAGCCAGGCCAGAATGCCGGGTTCGAGGTTTCTTACGGCGTCGGCCGTCAGCGGTCCGTCCTTCTTGTTTCCGGTAGCGCCGAGAATTGCTCTACCATCACGGATCAGAATAGCATCGCGCGCATCCTGATCCTCTGCAAGCCAGTTGATGATCCAGGACGTCCAGTCCGGTATTGTCTGGGGTAGCCGTTCAATCTGATCCTCGATCCTTTGCCGCAGCGATTTGAGGATGCCGAGCGGCGCGCCGCTCTGGGTGGCAAGCTCCGCCAGGACCTGATCATCGGCCTCCTTCGCTCTCTCGCCGATAAGCTCGTTCAGTCGCGCGACTTTCGCATCGAACCCCGCTTTCTGATTGATCCTTATGGCCGTGAAGGCAGCCAGTGATCGTCCTATCGAAAAGCGCGTCGTTGCTTCGGTTTCTGCGCCTTCAGGCGCGACCGCAGTGGCTAGGCGGTTCAGGGCATACTCGACGTCGGGATCGGCAGCAGCCGCCACATTGATGCGATCAAGAATTGTCTGCAGGGGATCGCTCAGGGACAGGCAGCGGTCGTCCTCTGGCAGTACCGACTTCAGCTTGTCGAGCACCCCTTTTGGGAAGGCCCTACCTTGCCTGAATTGAAGCACGACTTCAGGGATCAGGAGCACGATGCCGTTGGCGAGGTGACCGGCGCGCCCTGCACGGGCCGCAGCATTCAGTATCTCGTGCGCCTCCAGGTCTTCACGCCCTCCTTCGTCCGGGTCGCTGCGCTTGTCCCCGGCAAGAATGGCAATATGAGCTGGAAGGTTCAGACCCTGCGCCAGCGTCGGTGTAGCAACGATGACTTTTGCCCCGTCGGCACGGCGGAACAAGCGTTCTGCCAGATCGCGCTCCAGCCTGAGCATCAGCGCATTGTGGGGCACGGCGGCAGCGGGACCGGCCAAGATCGCATGTTCCAGCCCGCCAAGCTCGATCTCCAGCGCCTTCCATCGCTCTTCTTCATCTTGCGTTTGCTCTGGCGGGTCGCCCAGCAGCGCCGAGATTTCACGCGCAGTGGACGCGGCAGTATCCTTGCGGTTGACGAAGACGATACCTTTCAGGCCGTTGCGCGCCGCAGCAGCCGCAACTTGCGCGGCGACCTTGTTTACATTCGGCGTCAGATAGATCGAACCATCCCGGTTGAGCTTACCGGTTAACGGGACCGGCGCATCGGAAATGGCCGCCAGGGTGCAGCTTGGCGCTGCACCGGCCAGCCAGTTGTGCTGAAGCCCGAAGAGAGCATGCGGCGGGCATTGCAGCGCTTCGGCAGCTGGTTTGCGCAGATGCTTTGCGCGCTTTTTCTTTCGGGCATCCTCCGCGCGCTGAACGGCGATCGCGTTGCGTCTCATCTGCACGATGGCGGCACTCTCATACAGCAGGACGCCGCGCGCCTGTCGGCTCGGCTTCCAAAGCGGATCGGCAAAAACACAGGTCCGACCGGTGAGCTCTTCAATCCACTCTGCGAATGCCGCGCCATTATCAAGCATCGCTGAAAGAAAAAGGAAATCGGCTTCCGGCGCGATGCTGTTGAAGGCAAGGACGCAGAACATTCCGTCCAACGCCCGGCGGAGATTCGATACGGGGCTGAGGAGATGACATTCGTCAAAGACCAGCAGCCCTACGTTTTCAAAAGCCTCGGGCGAATATGACAGAAGTGCAAGACAGCGCTCCGGCGTCATGACCTCGATGCTTTCGAAGTTGGTACCGGGAGCGAACAAGCGATCGAAATCGCTCGAAACAACCGAACCTTCCAGCGATTCCGGGAAGACCTTCTGCAGATCGTCGGTGAGTTGATCCACAAGCGCGTGAGTTGGAGCCAAGAACACAACCGACTTGCCGCTTGCCAGTACAGCAGCAATCTTCAGGCAAGAGACCGTCGTTTTTCCCGCGCCGGTCGGCAGAACGAGCACGGCGGACTTGCCGCTCTCGTGGAATCCTTTCGCTATGGCCTCCCTATGATTGGGCCAAGCGAAAGGTGCGGCATTCGCACGATGCCTCAGCCAGCTTCGCCAATAATCCCGATCTGAACCATTGGGCGGCTGCAGGCGTGTAACCGCCGCGCCCGCAATGGAGTCGTAGGCTGCCAGCAGCAGTGATGCGAGGTGACGTGGTCCCGGATAGGTGGTCTGAAAATTCTGGGACAAATCGCCGAGGCGCCCGTGCTCCAGCGAAGAGAGGGCCAACACGCGGGCGAACGCCGCCCTTGCGCCGTCGAACCGCCCTGCCGCCTTCTCGGGCATATCTTCTGCCAGAACTTCCGCAGCAAACAACTCGACACCGACGACAAGGCTCTCGAAGAGCGCCGTTGTCCCCCGCTGTTCAAGCAGTCCGCCGGAGAAGAACCCCTCCGGACGGCGCTGCGCGCGGTCAAGAATGCTCTGGAAATTGCCGCGCGCCAGGTCACGGATATCTTCGGCCAGAATGGTGCAGACATAGTCCTGCCCTCCATCTTCCGGCCTGATAAAGCGCGCGGCTTCGTGGGCGTCCGCATACTGCTCGGCCACCAGAAAAAGCACCGCCGCCGCGATCGCCGGATGGATGCGATCCCGATCCATGATGGCAACAGACCCGGCAGCATCGGTCTGCGCGAGGTCCTGCGCCAGAATTTGATGCGCCGTGCCGGCAACGAATGCCGCCGCTCTGCGGTGGTCGGCATCACGCCGGACGGACACAACGATCTCATAGGCGTCGGCAATACGGGCGAGAGGCCATTCGCCGTCAGCAGCGCCGTCACCCGCCGCCTCTTCAGCGCCATCGACGCGCCTCATTCTGCGGGCAGCCAGTTCTGCATACTGCGCTGTAAGCAATTGCGGCAGCTCGGCAGGATTCAGGCCTGGCAAGGCTGGCGCAGTACGCATGATTTCCGCTGTCACCGGATCGAACATTGGTGATCGTCCTCCCCGAGCACGTCAATGAAGGCGATCGCCCGACCGGCAATCTCGTCAAACCAGGTGCGCAGTTCCGAAGGCGGCAGGAATGTCGCCCCGATGCGCTGCGCCCCGGTGATCTTTTCAAGCCCCTCATATCCTTTGAACAAAGCTGTGCGTCCCGCCTCCGAGTCGTGGTCAGGGTTGATCGTCAATCCGGCGCGGTAGGCCCTGAATGCCATATCCAGTACGCGCCCTGCAGCCTCCATGACCGCTTCGTCGGGAATCCTGCCGTCAAGCAGCGAAGATGTTGCCGCCACCAGCTCCGAAGCCCTTTTGCCCGCATGGTAGTTTCGGAAGGCAGGCAGAACTTCGTCTCTGAATTTTCGCCGGGGGTCGTTCGAACATTTGTCTTCGAGAATTGTCGCGCGGACGACCGTTTCACCTTTTTCGTCCAGTTCGATCATGAGCCCGTCAAGACCCTGTGTCGTCGCGCTGATGTGCGGGTCTCTCATGAGCACGTTGGCGGCAGCACCCTGTCGGGCGGCGATCCAGGAGATCGCCTCGAAGATCAGACCGTCGCGATGCCATCGGTGAGCGTCCTGCTTTTCCGGCGTGTCTCCGGTCACGGTCAGACGCTGTTTCGCGTCGGAACGGAGCACGTCGATTGTCAAGGCCGGAACCGCTGGCTGCAGGTCCGCGATAATTCGCGCCGCGTGCTTCGCCTGTCCCATCGCGATGATCGCTATGAGCCGCGCTAGTAACTTGACATCACCGACCGTCCAGTGATCGCCGACACAGTGCTCGTTGACCTTGCACGCTGCCGTCGAAATCGCCGTTGGGGACGCAACTCCGGCCTCCGGCCCGGCCGAAACGGTTATCTTGTCGGGGCTGTCTATCTCATGGGCCTTGTTCATCTGGTTAAGACTCTCTTAGCAGCGGCGGCTGCATGCGCGTTCTTTTCAATGACAGTGCTGCGGATGTGCGACAACAACTACATGACTTTATTTGGTTTTACGTGAGAAACGTACTTCAAGTCGAGCAATCTGTTCTGTGAAGTGGCTCGAGGGGTAGCTCGCGATCGGGAACATCGGGAAGTTTGTGGTCATTCGCGCTCACGGCAACGAACGTCCGTTCTCCGCCCCTTCAATCGCTCAAGCCTCTGTTCGGACTGTCACACTATGCAGGCGCAGTGAACGACTACAAGGTTCATCATGGCTGAGATTCTCAGGTGGCAGGGAAAAGCCTTCCCCCTGGTCGGCACTGCGTTGCCGACGCACCCCCATCAGCGGGGAGACCCCGCAACGCCCCCTGAGAGTTCGAGTGCGGGCGGGTTTTCCGTGACGGGTTAAGGACTGGAGGAGTGGCCTCCGGCGCCCGTCGCGGAGATCATCCCGATGGCCAGACAGGACCGCGCCCGTGAAGGCGGCGCCCGCAGCAATCTTTACGACGACATCACCGGCAAGATCATCGCCGAGCTGGAGGAAGGACGGCTTCCCTGGGTCCAGCCTTGGGGGACTGCGGCGAAAGCGCCGCTTGCCATGCCGCGAAACGCCGCGACCTCGCGGCAGTATTCCGGGATCAATGTGCTGATCCTCTGGGGTGCCGTGGTCCAGAACGGCTATCCGACCCAGCATTGGCTCACCTATCGCCAGGCGGCAGCCCTCGGCGGCAATGTCCGTAAGGGCGAGCACGGCACGACGGTCGTCTATGCCGACCGCTTCACCCCGGAAGACGAGAAGCGCCGAGCCCGCGAGACCGGTGAAGAACCGGGACGCGTCCCGTTCCTGAAGCGCTTCACCGTTTTCAACACCGCGCAATGCGAGGGCCTGCCAGAAGATATTGCCGTGGAGGCGCCACCACCGCCGCCCGGTATGATCGAGCCGAAGGTCGAGGCACTGATCCGCGCGACCGGGATCGATTTCCGCATCGGCGGAGATCGCGCCTTCTATGTGCCGGCACTCGATTATGTGCAGGTGCCGCCGCCGGCCGCCTATTTCGAGCCGATTAACTGGCACCGGACGGCGCTGCACGAGATGGGGCACGCCACCGGCCATGCCTCGCGCCTGGGGCGGGATTTCTCGGGCAGCTTCGGCACGAAGAAATACGCCTTCGAGGAGCTGGTCGCCGAGATGAACGCGGCCTTCTGCTGCGCCTCGCTCGGCATCGTGCCGACCGTGCGCCACGCCGACTATATCGGCTCCTGGCTGGAGGTGCTGCGCGAGGATAACCGCGCCATCGTCCGCGCCGCTTCGCAGGCGAGCAAGGCGGCCGACTGGCTGCTGTCGCATCTGCCCGACGAGGACGGCGCTGAATCGGTTGCGGCCTCGACCGAGCGGAGGGTGGCGGCATGATCCTCCTGACCCGTACCCAGCGTGCGCAGCTCCTCGCCAATGGCCGGCAGCGCGGCGCCGATCACGTCCCCGTCGTCAAATTCTTCAATCCCTTCGGCGCGGGCGTCTGGCTCGCCACCGAGCTGGATCAGGGCGGCGACATCATGTTCGGCCTGGCCGATATCGGCTACCCCGAACTCGGCTCGTGGAGCCTGGAAGAGCTGCGTGGGGTCCGGTTGCCCTTCGGCATGGGGATCGAGCGGGATCTGCTCTTCACCGGGGATTTCCCGATCTCGGTCTGGGCGGAGGCTGCGTGGGAAACCGGCAGCATCCAGGCGGCGGAACGAGCCCTCTACCGCGCCGGTGCGGCATTCACCCGCACATCCACAGATACGGAAAGCCGGGAATCCTGATTTCCGGTTGCCGGCTTTGTGGCCTGGCGTCGCACTCTTCAGAGGAAGAGGGCGGCGCTTCGCTTCGTGACGGGTTGGAGGTCGAGAGAGTGGCTCCCGGCCGCCCGTCGCGGAGAAATCACCATGGCCAAAGCTGCCAGGAAGAAGCCCGTCGCCCCGATGATCGTCTTTTCACGGGCGCGCGACATTCCGTTCAACCGCATCAGGCTGTCGGACAGCAATGTCCGCGAGACCGATGTCGAGGCGGGTCTGGACGAACTTACCCATGACATCGACCGGCGCGAGGATCTCGTGCAGGGTCTCAATGTCCGCGCCATCCTCGACGAGGACGGCAATGAGACCGGCGAGTTCGAAACCCCGGCCGGCGGCCGCCGCTACAGGTCCATCGCGCGCCTTGTCGAAGCCGGTCGCTTCCCGGCCGAAGGGCTCGTGCCCTGCATCGTCAAGAAGGCCGATGCCAAGACCTCGGCAGTCGACGACTCGCTGGCCGAGAACCTGCTGCGCCTCGCCCTGCATCCGCTCGACCAGTTCAAGGCGTTCAAGCGGATGTTCGACATGGGCATGTCGAAGGAGGAGATCGCCGACGCCTGGCGGACCACGCCGCGCTACATCATGCAGCGCCTTCGTCTCGCGACGGTCGCGCCGGCGCTGCACGACGCCTATGCGCGGAATGAGATGACGCTGGCGATGCTGGAAGCCTTCACCGTCAATCCCGACCACGAGCGCCAGCAGCAGGTCTGGGAGCGGATCAGCACGTCGTGGCAGAAAGAGCCCTGGCACATCCGCAGCCTGCTGACCGAGACCACGGTTCCGGCTGCCGACAAGCGCGCCCGCTTCATCGGGATCGACGCCTATGAGGCGGCGGGCGGCCCGGTGCTGCGCGATCTCTTCTCCGACGAGAACGGCGGTTGGTTGCAGGACGTCACGCTGCTCGACCGCCTGGTTGACGAGAAGCTGCGCACTGTCGCCGACGAGATCGCCGGACAGGGCTGGAAGTGGATCGACGCGGCAGTCGAACTTCCCTACGGCTACGCCAACGGCCTGCGCAGGCTGGTCGGTGTGACCCAGGAGCTGACCGACGAGGAGCGCACCGCCCGCGAGGCGCTGCGCGACGAGTATGACGAACTCGAAGCGCAGTATGCAGAAGCCGACGACCTGCCCGATGAGATCGACCAGCGGCTCGGGGAGATCGAAGCCGAGTTGGAAGGCTTCGAGAACCGGCCCGTCACCTTCGCGCCGGAAGACATCGCTCGTGCCGGTGTTTTCGTCAGCATCGACCGCGATGGCGAGTTGATCGTCAGTCCCGGTTATGTCCGCCCCGAGGACGAACAACCCGAGAGCGTCGATGGTGAGGATGCGGGCGAAGGTGCCGACCCGTCCGATCCCGATGCGGTGCAGCGCGCGGTTATCACCGTCGGCGGCGAGCCGGTCCCGGACGGCGATGAAGAGGAGGACGATGCCGTCAAGCCGCTGCCCGAGCGGCTGGTGACCGACCTGACCGCCTGGCGGACGCTGGCGTTGCGCAATGCGCTTGCCGAGAATCCGCGCGTCGCCATGACGGCGCTGCTGCACAAGCTGGTTCTCGATACTTTCGAGCGCACCGCCACCTCGGGAACCAGCCTCTATGCCGCCGTGCGTCACATCTATCTTCCCACGGATGCGACCGGGCTCGCTGACAGCGCCGCCGCGAAGATGATCGACGAGCGCGCGGACGCCTGGCGGGGCGACATCCCCGCTGGCGATGACGACCGGCTCTGGGACTGGATCGACGGTCTCGACGATGCCAGCCGCCTGGCGCTGCTCGCCCATTGCGTCAGTTTCGGGGTCAACGCGCTTTACGAGCGGCC
Organism: Paracoccus sp. P2; assembly: GCF_046335115.1. Lineage (NCBI taxonomy): Bacteria > Pseudomonadati > Pseudomonadota > Alphaproteobacteria > Rhodobacterales > Paracoccaceae > Paracoccus > Paracoccus sp. P2. The sequence goes on from NZ_JBGOSN010000004.1 coordinate 14,666, forward strand.
CAACCCCTATTCGGGGAATGGCATCTCGCAGCACGGTCTCGACCGCCGCATGGCCGAGGCCGAACGGCTGGCACAGGCCACCGGCCTCGATCTCGTCGAAGCGGGCTGGAGGCCCACGGTCGAGAACTACCTGGGTCGCGTGACCAAGACCCGCATCATCGAGGCGGTGCGCGAGGGCGCCGGCGATCGCGCGGCCGATCTCATCGCGCATCTCAAGAAGGGCGATATGGCGAAGGAGGCCGAACGGCTCCTGGCCGATACCGGCTGGCTGCCGGAGCCGCTGCGCCCCGCCATCGAGGCGCAGGCCGTGGATGGCGCGACCGATCAGGACGAGGACAGCGTGGCGCTGCCCGACTTCCTCGCCGGTGGCCATGAGGACACGGCCGAGGCCGCCGACGATCCGGAGGCCCTCGTCGCCGCCGAGTGACGCGCAGCAGCGGGGCGGCCTCCGCCGCCCCGCATTCCATCCCTTCCATCTCAAGGCCCGGCATCTCGCCGGGCCGCTTTCGTTTCAGGAGCAAGATCATGTCCGCTTCCCTCATTTTCGACATTGCGCCTCTCGGCTCGCTCGTGGCCTATAGCGACGGCCAGCCGAAACCGCCCGCACGTTTCACCAAGAAGCTCGCCGCGTGGAAATCCCGCAACGGGGCCGGTCGCCTCGTGCGCAAGGAACCGGGCCGCGAGCGCCCGACCTACACGACGCCGCCGTCCTTCACCCTGCATGAGGGTGATTTCGGCGAAGGCGGCATCATCCTCATCACCATCATGCGCAGCTACGGCATCGACAGCGATCTGAGCTTCCGGGTTGTCGAACGCCCGAAGATCGGTCAGGTCCGTGTTGTGCAGGATGTCGGAGAGAACGTCGAATTGCTGCACCTCGCGGAGAACCACGAGGCGGCCGAACTCTGGCTAGCCAGGAACGGCTACAGCCGCGCGCGCCTCGAGGAGATCACCGCCGACGAGGCAGGCGCCGATGCCGTCGAGGGTCGAGCTGCCGCGTGACCATCGCCGATCCCGTTCATCCGGCCCGCTTGTCCCGTGACGGCGGGCCTTCTTCGTTTCAGGAGAACACAATGGCCATTCCCGATCCCGTTCGAACGAACTTCGACACTCTGCTTCGTGCTGCCGATGACGGCAATCTCGCCCTTATGGAATGCCTCGACGCCGCGACCCGTGAGACACGCTATGTCCTGTGCGCGGTCGGCCGCGACGGGGGTGATTACGTCTTCACGCCGTTCGGCCATCTCGCAAGCGGCAACCCCTATGACGCCTATCTGCCGCCGGATCCCGACGATCCTGCCGGCTTTGTCGAGAAGGCCGAAGATGGGGGCGCATCATGATGACGGTCGATGAAATCTTCGCCGATGACCGCCGCAATCCGCCATCGGAGCGCTCGCTTCCTTGGGAGGAAACCCGCAACGGCGTCACCGTCATCGTGGAACCGAAACCGCATTGGGCCGAGGACATGCGCGCCTTCCGGCTCGATGCCCGCGAATACTGCCGCTATGCCGACTGGACGGCCCATGGCGCCCGGACGCGCTTTTTCGGTCATATCGACACCTCCGGCGACGATGTGATGATGAAGGCCCGCGCCATGATCGCCCGCGAAATCGCCGATGGGTTCTGGGACTGACCGGCCCTGAAAGCCGAACCTTGCACACGGGGCTATCGGGTATCGCTGCACAAGCAGCGATGGATCGAGTTCGAGCTTCACCATTGCGCCAACTCCTTGGTGTTGTGGGGGCAACGGGTTCCGTCCCCGGCCTGAAACACACCCTGAATATCCGCCGGCAACGAGGCTGGCGCAGCAAAGCATCTGCGACGGGTTTCCGGCACCGGCTCGACGCAAAGCACCATCCCCCGCTTCCATTCGCTAACCTTGGTCCGACCGTCTCTTTGCATTCAACCCCGGTGGGGTCGGCTTACGCGCGCGTGCCGCCCTCGGGGATTCGGAAAGAATCCGAACGCCCGAGGGTGATTGCAGATCCGGTCAGACACTTCGGGCGCCTGTCGCGCGGGGGATGGTCCCCCGCCTCCAAAGACAGGAGCCGGAACCCATGTCCTACGCAGATGCCACCGCTTTCGCCGCCAGCCTCGCCACCACGCTGATGGTCGTGATCGTCGTGTTCCAGGCCGGGGACGGCACCCACGGCGCCATGCCCGCCGACGAGTTCGACGGCGACGAAGAGATGGTGAAGCTCGAACTCGATCCCTTCGGCTGAGGCGCGAAAGCGCCTCCGCCCGACGGCCCGGCCCGCGTCAGGCGCAGCCGGGCCTTGTGCCATGCGCAGGCTGCGCATCGCCAGCGGCGGTGCCGAGGCCTCGCCTCGGCTGTGGAAAGGGAGAGTTGGGCCGGGATCGGGGCGAGCCTGGCGGAAGGAGAGGAGAGCGCCGCCGGGCCATATCATCCCGCTCTCCTGGAGGATCATCCAATGACCGATACCGACAAACCAGCCACGCCGGAATTCGACATGGCCGCCAGCGTCGCGCGCTTCTTCGCCGAGCGCGATGAGCGCAACCGTCGCGCTGAAGCGGTCCGTCCCGACAACAAGACGGCGCTGTTCGATGCGCTGGCCGCCGCAGGCATCACTCTCGTGACCGTCACCTTCGACGGTTCTGGCGACAGCGGCCAGATCGAGGACATCACCGCGCAATCGGACGACCGGACCGTGGACCTGCCGCAGGGCGAGATCACCATTGCCACGGTGGCATGGGGAACCGACAAGGTGACCGCAATCTCAATGGGCGTTGAGGCGGCCATCGAACAGCTCGCCTATGACTTCCTCTCGGAAACCCATGGCGGCTGGGAGAACAATGATGGCGCCTATGGCGAGTTCAGCTTCGATGTGGCGGCGCGCACCATCACGCTCGACTACAACGAGCGCTACACCGCCACCGAATTCTACAGTCACGAGTTCTGAGGGGGCGGAAATGGCACATCCCTATCATCATGCGCTCTCGTCGGTGAAGAAATGGGGCGGCACGGTCGAGGATTACTTGCCCATCCATAGCTGGTTCGATGCCAGCAAGGAGATCCTGGCCGATTTTCGTCATCGCGCGCTTCGCCACCATGCCGAGGGCATCTTCATGGCCGAGACCATTTTCGGGGCGACGATCACCCTGTCCACCGGCAGGGTGATCCCGGCCCGATGGGTCGGGGAGCAGCATGTCCGCGAGGATCTGGGCCGTATCCCGTCCTTCGCCGATTGGGCGCGGGCAATCCACCCGGCGCCTTGGATGGGGCGGACGCAGCGGATCGAGGCGGAGGTCGATCCGCATTGCGTCAATGGCCGACTTCAGGAAGAAGTCTGAGCAGTCGCGTCAGCCTCCCCCTTATGAAAGCCTCTTGCCATGCTCAGCCATATCGTCATCTCCGTCCTGCTCTGCACGGCTTCCTGCGAACCGGCGGAAATCCGCGTCTGGGACGGTGACTCGATCCGGCTGGGTATGGGACAGCAGTCCGAAGCTGTTCGGATATTCAACATCGACGCTCCCGAAATGGAGGGCCGCTGCATCCATGAAACCGACCTTGCCCGGCAAGCGAAGATCAGGCTGGCGGAAATCCTGCAAGGTCGGCGGGTCGAAATCCTGCGTCAGGGGACCGACCGCTATGGCCGGACCCTGGCGGCGATACGCGTCGAAGGCCGCGATGTCGGCGATATTCTCGTCGATGAAGGGCTGGCGAGAACCTGGGCCGGGCGGCGTGAGCCCTGGTGCTGATCGCCGGATCGTCCCGCCGAGGTGCGGGACGATCCACCGTCGGGACGGGAGAGTAAGAGTGCGGGCCGGTTGGCCGTGACGGATTGTGAGGCGGGAGAGGGGCTTCCGCCGTCCGTCGCGGAGCATTCCCCATGAGCCTTTCCCACCACACCACTTTCGCCTCGATCGGCGAAATTGTCGCGCGACAGATCCTGCCTCGGCTGCGTCATGCCCAGAAGCTGCCGCTGCGCATCTCCTGCATCGGTATCGCCAGCGATGACGAAAGCGATGACGTCGGCGGCTTCGACCGCACGCTCGTCATCGGCCAGTGCCAATCCCCCGAAGAGGCGCTGATCATCGCCAGCCAGCGCGTTGCGCGCGGTGATTTCCGCGTTGGACAGGGCGATGCGCTGCGCTTTCGCCCCCGCGTCATGGTCATTCAGGACAACGAACTGGGCCTTGTCCTTGCCGGTGAGGTCCGGGCCGGGATCGTGCTCTGGCAGCATCCGGTCGCCTCCGACGCCGAGGCTCGCCGCACCGTCACGGAGGCCAGCCGTCTGCGGGGCATGGCCTTCACGGCATCCGGGCGCGGCGATGCGGTATCGGCTCGTGATCTCCGCCACCGCGCCAGCCTGCTCGAGGCGCGGCTGGTCGATCCCTTCTGGCGCGAGACGACTGCCGATCTGCTGCGGCTGCCACAAGCTGCCTGACCTGTCGCCCCTTTCCATCCACTAGGCCCGGCCCCGCGCCGGGCCTTCTCGTTTCAGGAGCCTGACATGGCCGACTACTTCACCCATTTCTCCTGCCTGCTCGACGTGGGCAGCCCCGAGAACGCCGCCCGCGCGCTTGATCTCTACAACGCGCTGGCGCACGAAAACGCCGCCGAAGATCCGCCCTCGGACGGCTTCATGCTTTCGATCCAGCCCGAACATGGCGGCACCCAGCTCTGGATGCGCGATGACGGCACCGGCGATCCCGAGCATGTCATCCAGTTCGTCAAACGCTGTGCCGCCGCGTTCGGCCTGACCGGGCTATGGGGGATGCAATACGCCAATACCTGCTCACGTCCGAGAATCGACGGGTTCGGGGGCGGCGCGCATGTCCTCGACCTCGCCACCGGCGAGACGGTGGACTGGATCTACACCGACGGTTGGCTTTCCACCGTTCTGGACGGGGGCGACCCCAATGCCTGACGTCATCGAAACCACGGTCTATCGGCTCGACGAGCTTTCCGAAGCCGCGAAAGACAATGCCCGCGCCTGGTATCGCGAGGGCGGCTTCGACTACGATTGGTACGATGCCGTCTATGAGGATTTCCGGCGGATCGCGGACATCCTCGGCATCCGCATCAAGACCCGCACCGTCCGCCTCATGGGCGGCGGCGTGCGACAAGAGCCTTGCATCTGGTTTACGGGCTTCTGGTCGCAGGGCGATGGCGCCGCGTTCGAAGGCCACTATTCCTATCGCAAAGGCACGGCGGCGGAAATCCGTGCCTATGCGCCGAAGGATGCGGAGCTGCACCGCATCGCGGATGCCCTACATCAGGCGCAACGCCGCAACTTCTACCAGTTGACGGCCGAGACGACCCATCGGGGGCGATACTATCACGAATACTGCATGGCGATCTCGGTCACCCGCGACAGCCCGACAGGGCAGGGCATGACCGCCGATGCCGAGGAGACCGTCATCGAGGCATTGCGCGATCTCGCGCGTTGGCTCTATCGCCAGCTTGAGCGCGACTACGATGACCTGACTTCGGATGAGGCGGTCGATGAGGCCATCGGTGCCAACGAATACAGCTTCACAGTTGATGGGAATCGCTTCGGCTAAAGCCCGGCTTTCCGGGGTTACAGTACCGACCGCAGGTCCGTCCGTGAGAAATCATCGCCGACAAAGAGCAACGGACAGCCGCGCTCGCTCGCGACCTCATAGGCGAAGCAATCGCCGTAGTTGAGACCGGCGGGATGAACGCCCTTGCCCCAGCGGGCATAGGCTTCGGAGATCCTGCGTGCCGAAGCCTCCGTGACGGAGACGACCTCGAACCCAAGGCCCTCGATCAGGGCGGCAATCTCTTCCCCAACATTGCGGCGCCCGGCCACGATCAGCGTCTCGGCCACGGTTCCGGCCGAGATCAGCAATCCGTCCGCCGCCTCGATCGCCGCCATGCAGGTCTCGGCCTGCGGCTCGTCCAGCACGATCGCCATCAGCGCCGAGGTGTCGACGACGATCACGCCGGCATCCCGTCATCACCATAGAGGAAGTCCTGACTGCGCGCGGCATCGGCGCCGGGCAGTGCCTTGCCCCGCGCCGTGGCCCGGACCCGCTCCATCAGCGCACGCCGGCCTTTCGGGGTCGCTGCGACAGCAACCCGCACGAGGCGGGCGACCTCATGGCCCCGCCGGGTCAGGATCACCTCGTCGCCGGCCTCGGCGCGTTTCACCAGTTCGGTGAGCTGCCCTTTCGCCTCGGTGACAGAAACCCTCATCGCACATCGCTCCAGATGTTCTCCGCTATCCTGCCAAGATGGTCCATAGAATGGTCCATTTCAAGCCCCCAGAGCGAGAGGAGGGCCGGGAGAGGGTGCCTCCGGACGGGTTGAGAGAGGGTCGTCCGGCTGCCGTCCCTTTCCCTCCAGGAGACCGATCATGGCTTTGCCCGAACTTGCTTCTCAATCCGCAACCCGTGTCCCCGACGCGCGCCGCATGGAGTTCCTGCCGCGCCTTTTCGGCCGGCGCCTGCTCATCATCGGCGAGCATGCCGTCTTCCGATTCATGGAGATCCTCAGCCCCGCCGATTACGGCGGCGGGCTCTGGGATTTCTACGAACGCGCCGGCCAGCCGCTCTATCTCGCGCCGACATCAAAGCCCCGTTACCTCCTGTTCTGCGAAGGCAACGGTTTCGAGGGCGAGGTCTCATGCGATGCGGCTGGGATCATCGCCACGCTCTTCGCCTTCTCGCATCTTTCCTTCCGCTACGATGACGACGAACTCGCCGAGGGCTATGGCCGTCTCTACGAACATGCCGCCAATCACCCGGAGGCGGCGGCGATCTTCCAGGCCATCGACTGAAACCCACAAGCGCCCAGCCTGACGGTCGGGCGCTTGTTTCATGCCTGCTTTCGCCACGGCTTCAGAGCGAGAGATGGGCCGGAAGGGGTTTGAGCCGGTGCGGTCGAGAGAGAGCGCTGCCCGGCTTGATCCTGACTTGCTCTCCCGAGGAATCCCCGATGAACATGATTTCCGCATCCGCGGCGGCATCCGCCACCGCGCCGCTTCCGCGCGACCACGACGCCGAGACCGCAGCCCGCATATTCACCGCTGCCGGCCTACTGCTGCCGCATCTGGAGCGCGGTCAGCGCGTCGATGCCGCCACGCTGCGCGGCGCGATGGAAGCGGGTTTCGGCGCTTCCGATGCCACCGGCGCCTGGACCTGGAAGCTGGCCTATGATGCCTGCGAGGCTGCGACCGTCCTCTTCCTGCGCAAATACGGCAATGTGCTTTTCCGTAAAGCCGCCTCGAAGTCGGCGATCCTGCCGCAGCTCGGCAAGATCTCCGGGCTTCTGCCGACGCATACGCGCCGCTCGGAAGAAGCGCAGACCTTCCAGCAGTTCTCCACCCCGATCCCGCTCGGTTTCGCGGCGGTCACGGCGGCGGCGATCACGCCTGCCGACCGTGTGCTGGAGCCCTCGGCCGGCACCGGGCTCCTCGCCATCCTGGCCGAGATCGCCGGCGGCACGCTTCTCGTAAATGAACTGGCCGAGATGCGCGCCGGCCTGCTTTCCTCTCTCTTTCCGGCCCTTTCCGTTACCCGCTTCGACGCGGCCCAGATCGATGACCATCTCGATCCCTGCCTTGTCCCGACCGTCGTGCTGATGAATCCACCGTTCTCGGTCATGGCCAATGTCGAGGGGCGCATGCGTGACGCCGCCTTTCGCCATGTCGCTTCGGCGCTGGCGCGTCTTGCGCCCGGCGGACGGCTCGTGACCATCACCGGCGCGAGCTTCGCCCCCGATAATCCGGCGTGGACCGCCTCCTGGACCCGGCTGCAGGAACGCGGTCGCGTCACCTTTTCCGCCGCCATCGACGGCTCGGTCTATGCCAAGCAAGGCACCACTGTCCCGACCCGGCTCACGGTCATCGACAAGCTGCCGGCCGAAGATGCGGCGGTGTTTCCGGCAGCGCCTGGTGTCGCGCCGGACGTGGCCACGCTGATCGCCTGGCTAGCCGACCTGCTTCCCACGCGGCTGCCGGTCGATCCCGGCCTGACGGTGCCGGTCGCACGACCCACCGCGCCCCGCACCGTGCGCGGCTACGTCAACCGCGCCGCGCGATCCGCGCCCGCCGCGCCCCTTGCGGAACCGGAGGCCGTGCCGGTCGCCTACGAGACCGTGGATTGGGAACCGGCCGAGGGCGGCGGCCTCTCCGACGCGATCTACGAGGAATACGGGCTTCAGACCATCCGCATCGACGGGGCGCAGGCGCATCCTACCCAGCTCGTGCAGTCGGCCTCGATGGCGAGCATCGCGCCGCCGAAGCCCAGCTATCGGCCGACGCTTCCCAACGACATTCTCGGCAAGCTGTCCGAGGCGCAGCTGGAGACCGTGATTTATGCGGGCGAGGCCCATGGGGGCTTCCTCGCCGGGGGCTGGACGATCGATGACACGCTCGACAATCTCGCCGCCGCGCCGGAGGATGCCGAGGGAGCAATCCGTTTCCGTCAGGGCTTCATGATCGGCGACGGCACCGGCGTCGGCAAGGGTCGGGAATCCGCCGCCATCATCCTCGACAACTGGATGCAGGGGCGGCGTAAGGCGATCTGGATCTCGAAATCCGACAAGCTGTTGGAGGACGCGCAACGTGACTGGTCGGCGCTCGGCATGGAGCGGCTGCTGGTCACGCCGCTGTCGCGATTCCCGCAAGGCAAGCCCATCACGCTGAACGAAGGCATCCTGTTTCTAACCTATGCCACGCTGCGCTCCGACGACCGGGGGACAAGGGTTTCCAGGGTCAAACAGATCGTCGAATGGTTGGGCACAGACTTCGATGGGGTGGTGATTTTCGACGAGGCGCATGCCATGGCCAATGCCGCAGGAGGCAGGGGAGAACGCGGCGATGTCGCCGCCTCGCAGCAGGGCCGTGCCGGGCTGCGCATCCAGCATGCGCTTCCCGATGCCCGAGTCGTCTATGTCTCGGCCACCGGCGCCACCACCGTCCACAATCTCGCCTATGCGCAGCGGCTCGGTCTCTGGGGCGGCGAGGATTTCCCCTTCTCGACCAGGGCGGAGTTCGTCGAGGCGATCGAGGCCGGCGGCGTCGCGGCGATGGAGGTGCTGGCCCGCGACCTGCGGGCGCTTGGCCTCTACACCGCCCGCTCGCTGTCCTTCAAAGGCGTGGAATACGAGTTGCTCGACCACGAACTGACCCCTGAACAGGTCCGCATCTACGACAGCTATGCCGATGCCTTCGCCATCATCCATAACAATCTCGATGCGGCGATGCAGGCCGCCAACATCACCGGCGGCGAGGGCGGGTCCGGCACGCTGAACCGGCAGGCCAAGTCCGCCGCCCGCTCGGCCTTTGAGAGCGCCAAGCAGAGGTTCTTCGGGCACCTGTTGACGTCGATGAAAACCCCGACGCTGATCCGGTCCATCACGGCCGATCTGGAAGCGGGACATTCTTCCGTCATCCAGATCGTCTCGACCGGCGAGGCGCTGATGGAACGGCGGCTGGCAGAGATCCCCACCGAGGAATGGGGCGATCTGAAAATGGACCTGTCGCCGCGCGAATATGTCCTAGATTACCTTGCCCATTCCTTCCCGGTCCAACTCTACGAGCCGTTCACCGACAGCGAGGGCAATCTGTCCTCGCGCCCGGTCTATCGTGATGGCCAGCCGGTCGAGAGCCGCGAGGCCGCGGCCCGGCGCGACGAGATGATCGCAAGCCTCGCCAGCCTGCCGCCGGTTCCCGGCGCGCTCGACCAGATCATCCAGTATTTCGGGACCGACACGGTGGCCGAGGTCACGGGTCGTTCGCGCCGTATCGTCCGCAAACGCAGCGTCACCATCGACTGGCTCGTCGTGGAAAGCCGCGCCGGTTCGGCCAACCTGGCCGAGACGCAAGCCTTCATGGACGATCAGAAGCGCGTGCTGGTCTTTTCCGATGCGGGCGGCACGGGCCGGTCGTATCACGCCGAACTGTCGGCGAAGAATACCCGGCTGCGTGTCCACTATCTCCTCGAAGCCGGGTGGAAGGCGGACGCCGCCATCCAGGGCCTCGGCCGCACGCATCGCACCAACCAGGCACAGCCGCCACTGTTCCGACCGATCTCGACCAATGTGAAGGCCGAGAAGCGCTTCCTCTCGACCATCGCCCGCCGTCTTGACACGCTGGGCGCGATTACGCGCGGCCAGCGCCAGACCGGTGGTCAGGGCCTGTTCCGCCCGGAAGATAACCTGGAATCGCATTACGCCCGTGACGCGCTGCGCCAGCTTTATCTCCTGCTGGTGCGCGGCAAGGTCGACGGCTGCTCACTGGAGCGGTTCGAGGCTGCCACCGGGTTGAAGCTGATGGATGCGAACGGCATCAAGGACAATTTGCCGGCCATCACCACCTTCCTCAACCGGCTGCTGGCGCTGACCATCGAGCTTCAGGGCATCCTCTTCACCGCCTTCGAACAACTTCTGACCGCCCGCATCGAGGGCGCCATCGCCTCCGGCACCTATGACGCCGGGCTGGAGACCCTGCGCGCCGAGAGCTTCGTAGTGACGGATCGGCAGGTGATCTACACGCACCCGCGCACCGGGGCCGAGACCAGCCTGCTGACCATCACCGAACGCAGGCGCAACCGCCCGGTGACGCTCGACGCCGCGCTGGCGGAACTCGACGATCCCCGCGCCAGGCTGCTGATCAACGAGCGCTCAGGCCGGGCAGCGGTGCAGATCCCCACCACCAGCGTGATGTTGGACGATGGCGAGATCGAGCGCCGCGTCCGGCTGATCCGGCCGATGGAAGCGCAGAACGTCCAGGTCAGGATGATGCGCGAGACCCATTGGGTCGAAGCCGACAGGGATGCCTTCGCATCGGCCTGGGAAGCCGAAGTCGCGGAGGTGCCGGAGTTCGCCGAGTCCACCTTGCACATGGTGACGGGCCTGCTGCTACCGATCTGGAAGCGGCTGCCGAACGACTCCACTCGCGTCTATCGGCTTCAGTCTGACGCCGGCGAGCGCATCATCGGCCGCAAGGTCTCCCCGGCTTGGGCGGCCAATGCGACCGAGACCGGCATCACCTCGGTCTCGCCGGACGATGCCTTCGCGGCGCTGCTGGAAAGTCGGACCATCCTCGATCTCGCTGAGGGCCTCCAGCTTCGCCGGGTCCGGGTCATGGGGGCAAACCGGATCGAGCTGTCGGGTTTCACCGACACCATGCGCCAGCGCCTCACGGCCTATGGGCTGTTCCACGAGATCATCTCCTGGAAGCTGCGCATGTTCGTGCCGGTCGATGCCAGCGGTCCGGCGATCCTCGGGAAGCTCTTCGACCGCTGGCCGGTCGAGCGCATCGGCGAGCGGGAGGCAGCCTGATGCCCAGGCACGACGCATCCGAACTGGCGATCCGCCTTGGCCGAGAGGCCGAGGCGGTCTGCCGCCACTACCTGTCGTCCGGCCACCGCGCCGGGCGATACTGGCTGGTCGGTGACGTGCAGAACACCCCAGGACGCTCCATGTTCGTGCGACTGACCGGCCCGGAATCCGGCAAGGGTGCGGCGGGCAAGTGGAGTGACATGGCGACGGGAGAGCATGGCGACCTTCTCGACGTCATCCGCGAGGCGCTCGGCCTCGCCGATTTCAAGGACGTGGCTGAGGAAGCGCGCCGCTTCCTCGCCCTCCCGCATCCCGAACCGGCAAAGACGAGAGCGCCGACCGACAGCACATCCGGCGCGGCACCCGGTTCGCCTGAAGCGTCGCGGCGGCTCTTCGCCATGGCGCAGCCGATCCACGGCACCCTTGCTGCGATCTACCTCAACCGGCGAGCGATCACCACGCTCGAAGGCACCACCGCGCTGCGCTACCATCCCCGGTGCTATTACAGGCCCAACGAGCATGCGCCCACCGAGATCAGGCCGGCGGTGGTCGCCGCCGTCACCGATCTCACCGGCCACCAGACCGGCGCGCATCGCACATGGCTCGCCCCGGACGGTTCCGGCAAGGCGCCTGTCGAGACACCGCGGCGGGCGATGGGCGACCTTCTCGGCCACGCGGTCCGCTTCGGCATCGCCGATGAGGTGCTCGCCGCCGGCGAGGGCATCGAGACCGTGCTGTCGCCGCGCCAGGTCCTGCCCCGCATGCCGATGCTGGCGGCGCTTTCGGCCGCTCACCTCGCCGCCATCCTGTTCCCGCCGTCGCTGCGCAGGCTCTATGTCCTGCGCGATCGCGACCCGGCCGGGGACGGTGCAAGAGACCGACTGGCCGCCAGAGCAGCCGATCTCGGGATCGAGGCGGTCTCGCTCATGCCGCGCGAGGGCGATTTCAACGATGATCTGCGACGCCATGGCGCCGATGCCCTCGGGGCGGCCTTGAAGGATCAGCTTCATCCCGAAGACGTCCGCCGTTTCATGGAAGGGTGAGGGTGTGATCGGCCCCGGAGGCTCGGTCCGGCTCGGCCTCTGCCGGTTTCGTTCGCTTGCCATCGGCAGGTGCATCCACCGCCGGAGAGTCCCGCACCCACGGCCTGTCTCGAGAGGGCGATCGGCGCACAAACGGGACGGGCAGGCAATGGCCGGGAGCGACTAATTTCCGTCGGCGGGGAGCCACCCCACGCGACAGGTCGCGTGGGGACCCCGTCTCTGGCCCCGCCTTTGCATCGCGAAAGGCAAATTAGCCGCACCCGGCCATCAAGGCCCTCGCCGAGCGGGCGAGGGCTGTCAACCCGTCCCGCCCGTGCGCTTCGACGCCTGCGAAGGCCGCGATGGGCGCGGTCTCCAGACGAAGGACGCAACCGATGACGTTTGATCCCGAATATGCAGGGGCCGAGCCGGTCCACACCTCCTCCCAGACCGATCACGCCCTCACCGAACTCCAGCTCTACGGCTGGCGCCCGTTCCAGGACGAACCTGATCCCCGGCCGCTCCCCGAGGGCAATACCGTCGCTGTAGCCGTCACAGACATCTTCGACGCCCTTGTGGCGACGCTCAGTGACACCCGTCTCGAACCCGATCTCGAAGAGCTGCTCTGGGGGGCCGCCAATCTCTTCCACCGCGCCACCAGCCGGGTCGAACGCGATCTAGACGCCAACGAGCAGGCGCAGCGCCGGATGCAGCGGGAACAGGACGGCAGCGAGGTGAAGTCGGTCGAACTCGAACGCCTTACGGCCGAGGGGCAGACCCTGATCGAACGGCGCGCCAGCATGGAACTCTTCCGCGACCTCGCGGCCGAGGCTTTCGAGCACCACACCGGCAGTGCCTGGCGGCCGCGCAGCGGCTCGATGGTCAACCATCGCAACCTGACCGCCGCGATGATCGACAGCCGCGACTTCCTTGCCGCGAAGCGCCGGGCCGAGACCGAGGTGATGCTGCCCGCCGGCCCGAAGGTTGCCGTGACTGGCGGCGCGGACTTCAACGATCACCGCCTGATCTGGGCGAAGCTCGATCAGGTCCATGCCAAGCACCCCGAGATGGTGCTGCTGCACGGCGGGTCGCCCAAGGGAGCCGAACTGATCGCTTCCCGTTGGGCAGATCACCGCAAGGTGCCCCAGGTCGCCTTCCGGCCCGACTGGACCAAGCACGCCAAGGCGGCGCCGTTCAAGCGAAACGATGCCATGCTGGACGTGCTGCCGGTCGGCGTCCTCGTCTTCCCCGGTACCGGGATTCAGGAGAATCTCGCCGACAAGGCCCGCAAGCTCGGCATCCCGGTCATGAAGTTCGACGGCGGGGCGTAAGTCCCGCCGCCTGGCGGCTTTAAGCCGCCGAACCTTGACAGAAAACGCCGCCGCGCCTTTGATGGAACATCCTTGCAGAACCGGCGAAGCAGCATAGTCGCAGGCGGAGCGTATCTCCCGGCAGCCTGTCGTGATCCCCAACCGTTCTCTGGAGGTTTCCATGACGCTGATCCTGCTCGCCATCTCGCTCAGCATCGCGGCCTGTGTGATCGCCTACAATCTGGCGATCTATGCCTTGCCCGTCATGGCGGCGATCACGACCGCGCAATATGCCTGGGGCGCGGGGGCCGGTGTCGTGATGTCTGGCCTCATGGCCATCGGTGCCGCTTTGCTCTCGATCGCCCTTGTGATCCTGGTTCTTGGCTTCGCGAGGAACCCGGCCCTGCGGCTCATTGCGCTCGCTCTCTTCGCCGTGCCCGCCGTCATCGCCGGCTATGCCCTTGTCTATGGCATCACCAAGAACGCCATCGACTCGGGGCTGGTTCTCAACCTGCTCGGCGGCATGGGCGGCCTTGTCATCGGCATCTCGGCCATCGTCAATCTGAACGCCCTCGGCGAGTCGTTGTTCTCGCGCTGAAACGGCGGACGCGATCAGCCACTTCTGAGGAAGACTGGCAGCTTGCGCCATCGGGCGACGGTCGTTCCATCAAAGACGGAAAGTCGGTCCGACGCAGCATGTCACCATCGCACCCGGTCTGCTTCGCCCGGCTCTGGAAATGGGACATCGGTGCGTACCCGCAGTCCCGTGCGGTCGATGCCCCGCTGCATCGGTCCACGTCGTTTCGTGGGGCCTCCGCGAACACCTTCCTTGCCCCTTCACGATGCTGTGGGACCGAGCCTTTGGCCGATGAAGCAGGACGGTGTCATAGCGGGCATGAGAACCCGATAGCCTGTTCGATCACATCGCGGATGACAGGGCCTTCCGGCGGCGGACACGACGTTGACCGGCAAAGACGGTTGAACGAGTGCCATGCCGGTGGTCTCGGTTCGCAGGGGGCCTGCCTGGCCGCTGTCGCCAGCAAGGACGATGGTTCTGCTGTGCGTCCCCGATCTGCTTTCGAAAGCACCATCCCTCCGCCTGACTGATCCCCTAAGTCCGTTCGGCTTCCACCAGCAACCCCCGCGGCTCCCAGCCGTGTTGCCGCGCAAGCGCGGCTGCCCGCCCCACCTGGGGCCTTGGGGGCAAGCTGCAGCAAGGGCGGCAGTTGCAGGAGTCTTCCGACGGCCTTGGCCGGGTCTCGTCGGAGGGACGGTCCCTCCGAGGAGCAACGGAGACCTACAATGCAGAACATCGTCATCCTCGCCGGCAACATCGGCCAGGCCCCCGAAACCCGCACCACCCAGGGCGGCACCGGCATCACCCACTTCACCCTGGCCACCTCGCGCCCCCGCTATTCGGAAGGCCGCGTCCTGCGCGACGAGAACGGCTATCGGGTCCAGGACACCGAATGGCACCGCATCACCTGCTTCAACGGCCTCGGCAAGACGGTCCAGCAGCATTGCGACAAGGGCATGAAGGTTCTGGTTCGCGGCCGCATCCACTACACGAAATGGACCGACGCCGCCGGGGTCGATCGTTACGGCTGCGAGATCATCGCCGAGACGGTCGATTTCCTGAGCCGCGCGAAGCAGACCGAGAACGACGACGGCAAGTTCATCGACGACGATGACATTCCGTTCTGATCGGGAACCCGAGGCCCGGCGGCGCAAGCCGCCGGGTTTCTCCCCTGCTTCACCGGATCGCGCCCGCCGATTCTGGCAAGGACCAGCGACCGAATCAGACGGGCATGGACGGGAGAGTCGCCTAGCTATCCTTGATAATTGCACCTGAATTTCGGCTGGCATCCGAAGCAAGAACGACTATTATAGCCGTAGTTCTGGAGTGCGTGCATATCCCGGTGGGAGGTGATCATGTATGATCACCGCTCGCCAATCACGGGCTGCGCGTGCGTTACTGGGATGGACACAGGAGACGCTCGCCGACAAGGCCCAGGTCGCATTGACCGCACTCAAACGTCTCGAATCCCAAAACGGGCTCGAGGTGTTCGAGTCCACCCGCGATCAGGTGCGCCGCGCTCTCGAAGCGGCGGGGATCGTTTTCCTGTCGACGGACAAGGGCGAGGGCGTGTTGTTGCAGCACGATGGGACCAACACCGCCAAACGGTGAAATAGCGGCCCGCGTGATGTCAGGTTCTCGTCAAAAGGAATGGCTATCTTCCGCCGAAGATGGTTAACAAATACGTTACCCGAACGTGAGCGAATGATGGCCCGCGCGACACAGACATATCTCGACAAACCGCCGTCCAGCCAGACGCTGACATCTTATGATCGCGAGCACATGAAACTCTACATGCGCCTGCTCGATGCCGAGCGTGATGGCGCCGATTGGCGCGAAGCCGTGCAGGTTCTTTTTGGCCTCGATCCCGAACACGACCCCGAGCATTGCCGAGCCGTCCATGAAGCTCATCTCGCCCGCGCGCACTGGATGACCGAACAGGGCTACCGGGAGCTGGTCCGCGAAAGCCAGCGCAAGACCTGACCCGTGATGCGTGCCGCGCATCACCTGTTGACCAGCGCCTGACTTCCGAAACGCAACCCGTGCGGGAATCCTGAGCCTTCCCTATTCGTTTGAGTGGATTCGGGAGGCCGCGATGACCCCTGACGCATCGACCTGGCGTTCTTCGGCGCAATACGACCATCTGGATGAACTGACCGCATCCGATCTGGCCTGGGAATGGCTGCGCCGCAACGATGATTATGACGCAGATTTTGAAGCCTCGATTGCCGACCATGGAGACCCCCAGCCGCTGACCGAACGGATCCGGCAGCGCTGGGGGTTGCGATTTCCCCGTCGATCCGCTGATCCCGCCGCCCGATGCGCCAGTTTTCTGGCTTCCGGCCGAGGACACAAGTGTCGTGGTGCTGACCGAGGCCCCTTCGGGTCTCGGCGGCAGCATTGATGACGCTCCGCCGACCTGGCGCCTCGACTTCTCGGTCAAGAACCCCGGTATGGAGTTCCGATTCCCGCTCGGCAACGGGCAGCATCTGCAGGTTCTCGACGGCGCCCTCAAGGGCGATGCGATCGCGGTCGCCGTCGTCCCTCTCAGTCTCGCCGGTTTCGACCGGATCGAAGCCGTTCAACGCTTCCTTTCCGCCCTGCATGGACGCGCGATTCCCCCGGATACGCGCCTGACACGCCAGCAAAGGGAGCGACTCCGACGGATGCTGCGGGCTTTCGATGGCCATCGGGCCGGCACCACGCAGCAGGAGATCGCGCGTGTCCTCCTGAACACCGGCCGTCTCGACCGGGACGAATGGCAGGCATCCTCCGCCCGTCATGCCATCAAGGCACTCCTGCGTGACGCCCGTTCCATGGTCGCCGGCGGTTATCGGAAACTCCTTCGTCATCGCCGCCCACGATAGCGCGGGTTTGCGCCGGCAACAGCCACTTCGTTGCGCCCGTCGCGGGCGCGTGGCTCTTCGGTGCCACGCTGCTATACAAGATCAACTCCAGCACCAATGCGCGTATGCGCGGGCGGCTGGTGCTGAACGGATCGACCGAAATCCGAGATCAAAGGGCGAGATTTCAGGGGCGCACGCCTCCGAGGCGACGGCGCTCTGGCTGCAGACCATGGCGCCGCTCGCGCAGGGCGACACCGTCGAGTTGCAGGGCACCTTTCGCGCGGCGGATGGGTATTTCGCGGCCGATCACACGTCGTTCTGGGGCTGCAAGGTCGGTTGAGCGGCGGAAGGGAGAAGTGATGACACCACCCGTTCCGATCAGGGCTTTGTCCGCATGCCGGACGCCGAGTTCGAGGCGATCCTGACGCGCACGGCGGAAGAAGGCGCAAAACGCGCACTGGCGGATATCGGCCTCGACGGCGAAGAGGCCGCGCCGCCGGATTAAGCGGCGATGGCCGACAATGCCCCGCAGTCAGACGGAGGGGCGGCTGCCTGGCAGGGGTGCCCTCGCGGGTGCCGGCCGATGCTCCGGGGCCGCTTGCTCGAAGTCGCAGAGGATCGGGCAGTCGGGCCGGTGGTCGCCCGCGCAGGCGTCCGCCAGCGTCGTGAGCGTGGTGACCATGTCCTCCATCTCGGCGATCCGATGCCGCAGCTCCTCGATGTGCTGAAGAGCGACGCGCTTGACATCGCCGCTCTGCCGGCTGCCGTCACGCCAGAGGTTCAGGAGCTTCTGGATCTCGGGCACCGAGAAGCCCAGATCGCGCGCGCGACGGATGAAGCGCAGCATGTGGACGTCGGTGTCCGAATAGTCGCGATAGCCCGATTGGGTCCGGTTGGCGGGAGGGATGAGGCCGGTCTGTTCGTAGTAGCGGATCATCTTGGCGGAGACTCCCGAGGCGTGGGCTGCTTGTCCGATGTTCATGGGTGGCTCCTTTGGTTGGTGGTGAAGATGAGCGGAACGGCCGCTGGCGGAAAGATGACGTCGTGCGTGACGTGCGTGATATTGGTCATGACGGTCTTCCAGGCTAGGGGAATGACCGGGACGCACTCTGGCGCCCCGGTCGGCGCGGGTGGCGATCACTCGG
Source organism: Paracoccus sp. P2 (assembly GCF_046335115.1). Lineage (NCBI taxonomy): Bacteria > Pseudomonadati > Pseudomonadota > Alphaproteobacteria > Rhodobacterales > Paracoccaceae > Paracoccus > Paracoccus sp. P2. Next base: position 32,841 of record NZ_JBGOSN010000004.1, read on the forward strand.
CAGGTGCAAGCCGGCCGGACATGGCGGGGCTGGCGGTCGCTGGGGCCGTCGGATCGGTCCCCATCGGCGGCGTGAAGCGGCGCAGGCGGAGCGCGTTGCCGAGCACGAAGACCGAGGACAGCGCCATCGCCCCGGCGGCGAAGACCGGCGACAGCAGAACCCCGTAGGCCGGGTAGAGCACGCCCGCCGCGACCGGGATCAGCGCGGTGTTGTAGGCGAAGGCCCAGAACAGGTTCTGCCGGATATTGCCGATCGTCGCGCGCGACAACGCGATGGCGTTGGGCACGCCCTTGAGGCTGCCCGACATCAGCACCACGTCGGCGGCCTCGATCGCCACATCCGTTCCGGTGCCGATGGCAAGGCCCACATCCGCCTCGGCCAGCGCCGGGGCGTCGTTGATGCCGTCACCGACATAGGCCAGCGTCCCATGACTGGTCTTGAGACGGCGCACGGCCTCGACCTTGCCTTCGGGCAGTACCTCGGCCACGACCTCGTCGATGCCTAGCCGCCGGGCGATGGCTTCGGCCGTGCGGCGGTTGTCGCCGGTGATCATCGCAACCTTCAGGCCGAGGTCGTGCAACGCCGCGATCGCGGCCGGCGTCGTCTCCTTGATCGGGTCGGCCACGGCGATGATCGCCGCCAGCTTGCCGTCGATCGCGGCGTAGAGGGGCGACTTGCCCTCGTTGCCGAGACGCTCGGCGATCTTGGCGAAACCGGCCACGTCATGGCCAAGCTCGGCCATGTAGCGGTCTGCGCCGATCTCGACGGGCTTGCCGCCGGCCACGGCCCTGACGCCGAACCCTGTCACCGACTCGAAGTTCGAGACGGCGGGCAGCGTAAGGCCTTCCCCGGCGGCCGCGTCCACGATCGCACGGGCGATCGGGTGCTCCGACTTCTCCTCGACCGCGGCGACGAGGCTCAGGACCTCGGCCCGCTCGAACCCGGCGGCCAGTTCCAGATCGGTCAGCGCGGGGGCGCCTTCCGTCAGCGTGCCAGTCTTGTCCACCGCCACGACCCTGGCATCCTTCAGCAGCTGGAGCGCTTCGCCCTTGCGGAACAGCACGCCCATCTCGGCGCCGCGCCCGGTGCCCACCATGATCGAGGTCGGCGTGGCGAGGCCCATCGCACAGGGGCAGGCGATGATCAGGACCGCGACGGCGTTCACCAGCGCGAAGGTCAGCGCCGGGTCGGGACCGAAGAAGAACCAGATGCCGAAGGTCAGCGCCGCCACCGCCATGACGGCCGGGACGAACCACATGGTGACGCGGTCCACCAGCGCCTGGATTGGCAGTTTCGAGCCCTGCGCCTCCTCGACCAGGCGGATGATCTGCGCCAGCACCGTGTCCCCGCCGACCGCAGTGGCGCGAAAGGCGAAGGCGCCTTTCTGGTTCACGGTGCCGCCGGTCACGGCAGCGCCCGCCTGCTTCTGGACGGGGATGGGCTCGCCGGTGATCATCGATTCATCCACCCAGCTCTCGCCCTCGACCACCTCGCCGTCCACGGGGACGCGCTCGCCCGGACGGACCTCGACGAGATCGCCGGGAGCCACGTTGGCCACCGCGATGTCCTCGACGCGGCCGCCCCGGCGCACGCGCGCGGTCTTGGGCTGCAGGCCAACAAGGCGGGTGATCGCCTCGGAGGTGCGGCCCTTGGCGCGCGCCTCGAGATAGCGGCCGAGCAGGATCAGCGTCACGATAACGGCTGCCGCCTCGTAATAGACGTTGACGGTGCCCGCCGGCAGCAGGCCGGGGGCGAAGGTGGCGACAAGTGAATAACCGAAAGCCGCCAGCGTGCCGACCGCGACAAGGCTGTTCATGTCAGGCGCGCCACGGAACAGGGCGGGAAGGCCCTTCTGGTAGAAGCGGATGCCGGGGATGGCGAGGACCAGCAGCGTCAGCGCGAACTGGATATACCAACTGGCCTGCATGCCGATGGTGCCCGCGACGAGGTCATGGACGGCGGGAATGAGGTGGCTGCCCATCTCGAGGACGAAGACCGGCAGGGTCAGCGCCGCCGCCAGGATCAGGTCGCGCCGCAGCGTCTCGCGCTCGGCCTCCTTGCGGGCGTTGGCCTGCGCCTCATCGGCCCCGCCGCCGTCGATCAGCCGCGCCTCGTAGCCGGTTTCGGTGATGGCCCGCAGCAACGCGCCGGCATCGGCCGGGCCCGTGACGGTCGCGCGCTCGGTGGCGAGGTTGACGGTCGCCGAAGCAACGCCGGGCACCGCCTGCAGCGCCCTTTCGACCCGGCCCACGCAAGAGGCGCAGGTCATCCCCTCGATGGCGATCTCGACCGCACCCTGGGGCTTGGGCACGTCATAGCCCGCGCTTTCCACCGCACCCACCAGCGCGGCACGCTCGACCGGCGCGCTGAGACGGATGTCGGCGCGCTCGGTGGCCAGGTTGACATTTGCCGAGGCGACGCCGGGCACGGCCCGCAGCGCCTTCTCGACCCGGCCCACGCATGAGGCACAGGTCATGCCCTCGATGGACAGGCTGATCGGGGGCAGATTGATGCTGCCGGCTCCGGGCTCGCGATCTCGCGCTGGGGCGGTCATGAAGGGGGTCTCCTTGAAGCTATTCCATCATCCGCCAAGGGAAATAAGGGTTCCCATCGCTGGAAGGTCAAGACCTGTCAGGATCGATTCTTTCCTCTTGACCTTCCAACGATGGGAAACCCTATCTCACCTTGCATGAGACGAACCACAGGAGGCACTCATGCAGTTCCACATTGAAAATATGACCTGCGGCGGCTGCGCGTGCGGCGTGACCAGGGCGATTCACACGGTTGATCCCGCAGCGAACGTCGAGGCCGATCCCCCGAAGCGCAAGGTCGTCGTCACCTCCGGGCAGCCCCGCGCCGCCTTCGAGGCCGCGCTGGCCGAGGCGGGCTTTCCCGTCGCGCCGGTGGGGACGGTCGCCTGATGAACAAGCTGTCCGTTCTGTTCATGGCGACCGCGCTTGCCGCCGCGGGCGGACTGGCCGTTGCGCAATCGCAGATCGTGGATGAAGGCGTTACGATCACGGATCGTTCGGACATGGGTCATGGCGCGCATGGTGCGGCTGCCTCCGACAGCCCGGCAGTTCAGGCCTACATGGCCGCAAACGACCGCATGCATGCCGGGATGGCCGTCGAGTTCAGTGGCGACGCCGACGTGGATTTCATGCGCAGCATGATCCCGCACCATCAGGGCGCCATCGACATGGCGCGCGTCGTGTTGGGACACGGCGAGGACCCGCAGATCCGTGCCCTCGCCGAAGACGTGATCGCGGCGCAGGAGGGCGAGATCGCCATGATGCGCGAGTGGCTGGCCGCCCGCGGTCAGTAACAGGCTCGCGCCCCCCAAGGGATAGCGAGGGCCCGCCAATGAGACGGCGGGCCCTATTGTTCTGACCGACCGCGGCTCGGTGCCTGGCCGGTAGCTGGCGCCGGAGCGAACTCCGGCGCCGATCGCTCAGCGCGCCGGGCCGCCGTAGACGATGCCGTTCGGGCGATCGCCAACCGGCACTGTCTTGACCACTTCCTGGCTCCCCACGTCGATGATCGACACGGTATCGTCGGCGATGTTGGTCACGAACACATAGACCCCGTCCGCCGATGCCGATACTCCATGGGCGCCGCGGCCGGTGGTGATGGTCTTCACCACCTGACCGATTGCGGTGTCGATCACGGATACGGTGTCGTTCGGCTCGGCCTCGGTGCCCTGATTGGCGACATAGACGAATTTCCCATCCTGCGTCGCGATGAGCTGGATCGGGTTCGGCCCGACGTCGATCCTGTTCGTCACCTCGCGGGTTGAAGTGTCGATCACGGCGACGCGGTTCTCGTCGCGCAGCGAGACATAGACCTGATCGCCCGAGGGCGTGAACCCGACCTGAACCGGCGCGGTCCCGATCGGAATGCGCGCGACCTCGGACAGCGCCTGGGTGTCGATGACGGACACGGACCCGTCCTCGACATTGGCCACGTAAAGCTGGGTCTCATCCGGGCTGAGCCGTAGGCCGTGCGGATAGTCCCCCGTCGCGATACGCCCGATGACTTCGGCCCGTGCGAGATCGACGACCGCGATCTCGTCTCCGCCGGCCAAGGAGACATAGGCGCGCCCCTGCCGGTCAGCGACCACATGGGCCGGGTGCGAGCCTACCGCGACGGTCGCCTTGGGCGCCGAGAGGTTCTGCGGATCGAGAATGACCAACAGACCCTCGGCCGCACCGTCCCCGCCGTGCCCATGCCCGTCCGACCCGTGATCCCCTTCGACGGCAGGATCGCCAACGGCCAACAGCAGCTTGCCGTCAGGCGTCAGGTCGACGTTGTGGGGCGCGATCGGGATCAAAACCGTGTCGACCGCTCCGGTGGCGAGATTGATGGCGCTGATGGAATTGCCGCCTTCATTGGCGGACCAGACAGTCCCGCCGGTCTGACCAAAGGGCGCAGGTGCCTCGCCGGCCTTCGCCTCCAGCCATGCCTGCATTTCGGCGATCTCGCCTTCCTGCACCGCGATGATCTGCTCCGCCCACTCCCTTGTCTTCGGGTCGTCGCCATACTGCAGGACGATCCGGGCCATATCGATCGCGCCCTGATGATGCGGGATCATGCCCCGGACGAAGGCGACATCCGGATCGTCGGCCATGACGCCGTCCATCATCGGTCCGTGCATTTCATTCATCGATTCGACGTAGGCCCGGGTGAAATCCGGAAGGCTTTCGTTAACCGGGGCCGCCCCGGCGTTCGGCGCGCCCATCATCCCCTGCATCATCCCACCCTGCATCATCTGGCGCATCGCGCCCATGCATTCCGGGGTCATGGCCTGGCACTGCTCGGGCATCATCCCTTGCATGCCGGGCATCTGGCCTGAAGGCGGCGTTGGCGCGGGCGCCTGCTCCGCCTGTGCGGGCGGGGTTCCCGGGTGATGGGTGTCATGTCCGGCCTGCGCGAGAGCAGCGCCTGGCAGGCCTGCCAGCAGGCTGACAGTAAGGGCGATTACGATTGCTGTTCGGTTCATTGGATTTCATCCTCTGGTTCCGGAGCACCGGCCCGGATTTGCGGGCGCGGCTCTCCATCCTGTTCGTTTGTCTTTCGGGTTTGCGCGGAGCGGCCGGAGACGTCTCTCGTCCTCGCGGCGATCCCTGCGCATCACGCAGCGATGAGACGTGGCGGCTTCAGGATGCCTTCGGGTGATCGGTCGTGCGGATCAGTGCGCACAACCGTGAAAACCTCACCGTTCACGGACGGGCCGAACGTCGGCGGCGCGACGAGAACCGCGGCGGCCAGACAGATCTGGCAGCAGTCCGCCGGACCCTGGCCACTGTCCTCGTTCAGGCAGCCTGCCGATTGATCTGCGCCATGCTCGTCCGGCAGGTGAGGCTGGGCGCAGTGGCTTGCCGTGGCGGCGACCTGCTGCTGGTGGATGGCGTGTCCGGCGGGGCCGGCATGTACCGGGACCTGCAGAACCAGGGCGCCGATGGCAAGCAGCAGGATGCAAACCGCAAACTGGCGCAATCGGCCGCATCTCACCCGGAAGGCAGCTCGCACCCGCCCGGTCATGCGCCACTTTCCTTCCCGGCGGCACGCCGGGCCAGTGCGATGTCGCGTTCACGTCTCCCGCCACCCGACGCCGCGAGACCGCCCCGCTGACGGAGGCAAGCCGCCTCGGCCAGGTGCTGTTTCGGATCATTCGCAAGTCGGGCGATCATGTCGGCAGCCCCGTGTCAGATTTCCCGTGGACCGAGAAAGCGCCCGAAGCTCCGGACGGTCGGGCCGAACAGGAACGCTTCATAGGGCTCGGGATCGACGCCCGGAAAATCCATGCCGGGCGAGCCGGCCGGCATGCCGGGAACGGCCAGCCCCGTCGCGTCAGGCCGCTCGGCCAGAAGGCGGCGGATGGCTGCGGCAGGCACATGGCCCTCGACCACGTAGCCGCCCACCTCGGCGGTGTGGCAGGAGGCCAGTTCGGCCGGGACGCCGAGCCGCTGCTTGAGGCTGTCCATATCGGAGGATTCTACCACCTTCACCGGGAAGCCTGCGGCCTCGATATGCGCGACCCAGCCATCGCAGCAGCCGCAGGATGGATCCTTGCTGACGCTCACCAGCGGCAGCGCTTCGGCATGTCCCCGCCTTGGCATGGACATCAGCAGGGGCAGCGCGCCGGCAGCGGCCAGAACGGTGCGCCGGCTGATGGGGTGATCGTTTCTCATCGTCAAACCTCGTTTCATGGATTCATTATCTCGCCGTCACGGTCCGGGCGCGACGCACGAAGGGGTGAGCAGGTGCTTGCATGCTGCGGCATGGTGCCGGCAGAGGCGCGCCAGCGGGCATCACAGTTTCACCCTCCGCAGCCGAGCGGCATTGGTGATCACGCTGACCGAGGACAGCGCCATGGCGGCCGCCGCGATGATCGGCGACAGCAGGATGCCGAAGAACGGATACAGCACCCCGGCCGCGACCGGCACGCCCAGAGCGTTGTAGATGAAGGCGAAGAACAGGTTCTGGCGGATATTGCCCATGACCGCTTCCGACAGCTTGCGGGCGCGGACGATGCCGGTCAGATCGCCCTTGAGCAATGTGACGCCCGCGCTTTCCATCGCCACATCGGTGCCGGTGCCCATGGCGATGCCAACGTCCGCAGCGGCCAGCGCCGGGGCGTCGTTGACGCCGTCGCCGGCCATCGCCACCACCTCGCCCGCCGCCTTGTGCCGCTGCACGACCGCGCTCTTCTGGTCGGGCAGCACCTCCGCCTCGACCTCGTCGATGCCGAGCTGGCGCGCGACGGCCTTCGCCGTGGTCCAGTTGTCGCCGGTGAGCATCACCACGCGGATGCCCTGCTCCTTGAGCGCGGCGAGCGCCTCGGGCGTCGATGGCTTGACCGGATCGGCGATGGCAAAGATGGCCGCAACCTGCCCGTCCACCCCCATGAAGATCGCGGTTGCGCCGTCCTCGCGCAGCCGGTCGGCCTCATCGGCCAGCGGCGCGACATCGACGCCCTGCTCGGCGAGGAACTTGGCATTGCCAAGGGGAATGCGCTTGCCCTCGACCACTCCGAGCGCGCCCTTGCCGGTGGGTGAGTCGAAATCCGCGACCGGTGCGAGTTCAAGGCCGCGCTCCTCGGCCGCCCGCACGATGGCCAGCGCCAACGGATGCTCGCTGGCGCGTTCGACACTGGCGGCAAGGCGCAAGGCTTCTTCCTCGGTAAAGCCAGCAGCCGGAACGATGGCGGTGACGGCGGGCCGGCCCTCGGTCAGGGTGCCGGTCTTGTCGACGATGATGGTGTCGACCTTCTCCATATGCTCCAGCGCCTCGGCGTTCTTGATCAGCACGCCCGCCTGCGCGCCGCGCCCGACGCCGACCATGATCGACATCGGCGTCGCCAGCCCCAGCGCACAGGGGCAGGCGATGATCAGAACCGAGACCGCCGCGATGAGACCGAACGAGAAGCGCGGCTCGGGACCCCAGATCGACCAGGCGATGAAGGCGAGCACCGCGACCACGATCACCGCCGGGACGAACCAGCCGGAGACCTGATCGGCCAGCCGCTGGATCGGCGCGCGGCTCCGCTGCGCCTCGGCGACAAGCTGGACGATCTGCGACAGCATGGTGTCGCGGCCGACCTTCTTCGCCTCGATCACCAGCGCGCCGGACTGGTTCATGGTGCCGCCGATGGCGGTGGCGCCGACCTCCTTGGTCACCGGCATCGACTCGCCGGTCACCATCGATTCATCGACGGCGCTGCGACCCTCGAGCACCTCGCCATCGACCGGAACCTTCTCGCCGGGCCGCACCCGCAGGCGGTCGCCGACATGAACGGTGTCGAGCTGAACCTCCTCCTCGGTGCCGTCGTCGCGGATGATCCGGGCGGTCTTGGGGGCAAGGTCGAGCAGCGCGCGGATCGCGCCGCTGGTGCTCTCTCTCGCGCGCAACTCCAGCACCTGCCCGAGCAGCACGAGCACGGTAATGACCGCCGCCGCCTCGAAATAGACCGCGACCGAGCCGTCGGGCTGGCGGAACTGGTCAGGAAAAATGCCCGGCGCCAGCGTCGCCACGACGCTGTAGATCCAGGCCGTGCCGGTGCCCATGGCGATCAGGGTGAACATGTTGAGGCTGCGGTTGACCAGCGACTGCCAGCCGCGCTGGAAGAATGGCCAGCCCGCCCAGAGAACGACTGGCGTGGCGAGGAGCAGTTGCAGCCAGTTCGAGGCCTGCTGACCGATGGCGTGGGTCAGCCCGAAAAGATGCCCGCCCATCTCGAGGACGAACACCGGGATCGTCAGAGCAAGGCCGATCCAGAACCGGCGCGTCATGTCGATCAGTTCTACATTCGGCTCTGCCTCTAGGCTGACCAGAACCGGCTCCAGCCCCATGCCGCAGATCGGGCATGATCCGGGCCCGACCTGCCGGATCTCCGGGTGCATCGGGCAGGTGTAGATCGTCCCTTCGGGAACCGGCTCTGCCTTGGCCGCCGCGGCGGCCGGATCGAGATAGCGTTCCGGCTCGGCCAAGAACTTCGCCCGGCACCCGGCCGAGCAGAAGTAATATGGCCGACCGGCATGCTCGGCCTTGTGCTGGGTCGTGTGGGGATCGACCATCATTCCGCAGACCGGGTCCTTGACCTTGTGCGTGTCGTCCTGCGCGGCGGCTGCGTGGTCATGCGCGTGATCATGCACATGTCCGTGGGCCGAATGGGCGTGAGTCTGGTTCTGGTGATCGTGTTCCGTCTTGCTGGTCATGTTCACGCCTCCTCGGCGTTTCCTGAGCTTGCGTTTCGTCTGTTCTGCGCCTTCCAATCGCTGGAAGGTCAAGAGGTGATTGGATTCCGGAGTTCCTGCCGTCAGTGACTACCGTGGACCTTTCCGACGCTGGCCCGTCCTGACCCGGCATGTGACCGCGTGATGTCGATGTCGGCCGCGGTCTCCTCACCATCGAGACAGTATTCCTCGATCTGCAACGTCGAGAAGTAGATGTTGAACTGCTGGCGCAGAAGATTGTTCGCCTGCCGCAGCACCCGCTCGCCGTCCTGCCAGTTCCGAACGCAGATATGGCTCGAGAAGACATTGCGCCCGGATGTCAGGCTCCAGGCATGGACGTGATGCACGTCCGTCACCCCCTCCAATTGCCGGATGGCCTCGATGGCGGCTTCCAGGTCGAGGTCTTCCGGCGTGCCTTGCAGCAGGATGTGCAATGCCTCGCGCAGAATGCCCCAGGAGGCCCAGAGCAGCACCAGTCCGAAGGCCATGCCAAGCAGAGGATCGATGGCCATAAAGCCCGTGAACCGGATCACCAGCGCAGAGATGATGATCAGGAAGCTGCCGACGAAGGTCTGCAGGATGTGCCAGTAGGCGCCGCGCATGTTCAGGTTGCCCTTCTGGCGCTCGTACAGCAGCCAGAGCGCGACAAGCTCGGTGGCGATCCCGCCCGCAGCGGCAAACAGCATCGGCGTCGTGGCCAGCTCGATCGGCTCCATGAGGCGCATCGCGCCCATCCACAGCACCAAAAGCGCCATCGCGACGAGAAACAGGCCGTTGAAAAGGGCGCCGAGGATCTCGGCCCGGACATAACCGAAGGTGCGCGCCGGGCTGGATTTCCGCTCGGTCAAGCGTAGCGCGACCAGCGCGATGAGCACGCCGCCCACGGCCGAGAAGGTGTGAAAGGCATCGGAGATGACGGCGACCGAGCCCGTCCAGATGCCGATTCCCAGCTCGATGACAAAGTAAAGGCCGGTGAGCCAGCCCGAGATGACAAGCGCCTTGCGATCGCCGCCCACGGGCATGTGACCGGCATGGCCGCCGTGAGACATCGACATGAGTCCGCCTCCTTGTTGCTGAGGGAGAACGTCGGGATCCGGCGTTCTCGGTTTGGCCTATGCGCTGACCGCGAATTCGGTCATCATGCCGGTTTCGAGATGCGGCATGTGGTGGCAATGCAACATCCAGCGCGCCGCCTCACCGGCGTCGAGCGCCACATCGACCATCGACATCGGCGGCACATAGACCGTGTCGCGCAACGCGCCCGCGACCGCACGTCCGTTCAGCCTGACGACCTGGAAGACATGCCCGTGCAGATGCATCGGGTGACCCATCATCGACATGTTGTGAAAGGACAGCACTACCCGCTCACCACTGCGCGCGGCTATCGGGCGATGCTGTCCCCAGACGGCTCCGTCGATCGTCCAGACATAGGGCTGCATCGAGCCGCCCAGCATCACCATATGGCTGCGGTCCACCGGCCGATCCGGCAGCGCCTCCGCCGCGAGCAGACGCGACTCCTGCGCCAGATCGGTGTCGAAGGCGGGGGCTTCCGATTCAGCCACGGCATCGATGCGCCGGATTTCGGCACCCTGCGTGGCAAGGATCAGGCCGGTGCGCTCACGCGCGCCTTCCCGCAGCGCGAGGATCGGCCAAGCGCCGCCCTCGTTCGGCAGGTCGATCTCCAGATCGAGCCGCTGGCCCATGGCCAGGCCGAAGCGCGTGCCAGAAACCGGCTGAACCGCATGTCCGTCCACCGCAACAAGCCGCGCCTGCGCCTCGCCGGTCTCGATCCAGAACACTGTCGCCGCGGCGGCGTTGATCACACGCAGGCGGACGCGCCCGCCGCGCTCGATCTGCACCACCTCGGGGTCCGACAGCGTGCGGTCATTGGCAAGATAGGCGTCCCAGTCGTAGTCATTGAGGTCCATCGCCATGGCGTCCATGGCACCCATCCCCATCATGCCGCCCATGGCGCCGTGATCCATGCCTTCCATCGGCATGTTCCCCATGGCACCATGATCCATACCCGCCATGCCGCCCATGCCCGCGCCGTGGCCGCCTCCATGGCCGTCTGCCGTCCCATGGCCGTCGAGGATCTCGGCCATCACTTCCTCGGGCGCCTTGAACGAGAAGTCATGCAGGAAAAGCACTACTTCCTGACGGTCGGCGCTGATATCCTCGGCGCTGCGCACGATCAGCGGTGCTGCCAGAAGGCGCATTTCGTGCAGCGGCACATGCGCGTGCATCCAGTAGGTGCCGGGCAGCGGCGCGAAGTCATAGGCGCGTGTCTCGCCGGGGGCGAGCATCGGCAAAGGCATGTCGGGCACGCCATCCTGCGCGTTGGGCGGGATCTGGCCGTGCCAGTGGATCAGCGTGTCAACATCGAGATCGTTGCGCAGATCCACCCGGAAGCGCGCGCCGGGGTTGAGTGTCAGGCCCTGTCCGGTGGGTCCGGAAAGACCCCAGACGGTGGCGGCGCGACCGTCGATGTCCAGCGTCCGGCTAGCGGCGTGCAATGATAGCGGGGCGGCGCCCTGCGCGGCCGCGATCCGGGGCAGATGCGCATAGGCCAGCACGGCTGCGCCAGCGGCAAGAAAGCCGCGTCGTGAAAGGGTATTCATGGTCGTCTCCTCGGGACAGCCTGTCCCGTTCATCAAAACCGACAGAACGCCGCGGGCTCCAGCCCGGACGCAATCAGAGGAGACGGAGCTTGGGAGGTCGTTCGTTCAGCCCAGGTGCCCGACTGGCAAGCACTGCACCGGTCGGCAGGTCATGGCTGGCAGGCGCGTAATCGCTGCCAGAGCCTTCGCTCGGCGAGGTCAGGAAGACCGAAAAACCTACGCAAAGCAACTCACAGGCTTCGGCATCGCCTGAGCCACAGTGCTGGTCGCCATCACAGGGATTTTCGCTGCCGGCCGCAACCTGCATCATCTCGCCGACATGCACCGAGTGATCCGGTTCTGCGCTCAAGCGCGCCGCGTGCGCGGACGTCGCCGTCGTCATGACGGCGATCGCGAGGACGGCAAGCATGGTGACGAGGCGCGCGAACATGCCGGAAAGATAGGCGCTGGTCACGGGAATGTCCATTGCCCCCGGCGTCGCGCCTCTGGCAGTAATTCAATTTCGGCATGTAGCCGATTGAAATTCTTCACCAGCAGTCATGCAACTCATGCGCAATGAACTCCGTAATATCTTGTGGCTCGGGTTGCTCCTCGGCGGCCTGATCCTGGCGATCCTCGTTGGGTGGCATCAGGTCCGCACGGTATCCCCCGCCGCGGCATCCGCAGAAGTCATCGAACAGGGCCGGCAGGTCTATGCGGACCAATGTGCGTCCTGCCACGGTGCGCAGCTCGAGGGGCAGCCGGACTGGAAGACGCCCCTTCCATCCGGACGTCTCCCGGCGCCACCGCACGATGCCGGCGGCCACACGTGGCACCATCCCGATGACATCCTGTTCCGCATCGTCAGGGAAGGCACGGCCGCCATCGTCGGGGGCGGCTATGAGAGCGACATGCCGGGGTTTGCCGATCTTCTCAGCGACGCCGAGATCCGGGCTGTCCTCGCCTATATCAAGAGCACCTGGCCAGAGCGCGAGCGGACCTACCAGGAGAATGTGTCGCAACCACACTGATGGCACCTTCGGGATGGAGCTGCCCGTGCGACCGGCAGTGCAATTTCCCGAGGCCCACCGGTCACAGTTGAGGCCGCCGAACAGAAGCGGCATATTTGGATCGACCTGATGGCGAAACCTTTGGGAGGGATGTTCGTGGGATTATTCATGGCTTACTTGGCATTTGAAGCGCGCTCGATCTTGGCGCCGCCTCGGGTTTTCCCTCGATGAACAATCCCGGCTCCAGTTCATCGAAGCGGGTTCATGACCGCACGGAGCGGCTCAACAAGAGCTGCTTTTGCGTTACAATGGACCTTCCATCGCTGCGCGAAGCGATGGAGCGCGAGGCCGGTGATCCGGCGTTCTTCGAGACGTTCATCCGCCCCAAGGCCCATCTGTTCTCGCACGTGCCGGTGTTCCTTTCGGCCACCGCCGTCAATGAGATGCGCGCGATCGCAGTGGCTGTGGAGACCACCGCCCAACTCGCGGCATACAAGGCCGCAGTCCTCTCTTGGGTGCCGGAAATCGCGCGGGCGGATCATGGCCCGCTCGGGGCATTGATGGGCTACGACTTCCATCTTGGCGAAGACGGCCCCCGCTTGATCGAAATCAATACCAACGCCGGCGGGGCGTTTCTCAATGCCTTTCTTGCGAGGGCGCAGCGCGCGTGTTGCACCGAAATGGATATCCCCCCGACGCTGCCATCGTTCGAGGACGCGGCGTTTCGCATGTTCCAGAACGAATGGATTCGGCAGCGGGGAACGGGCGCGCCACAACGCATCGCCATCGTCGATGACAGTCCGCCGGAACAGTATCTCTACCCCGAGTTCGTGCTCGCGGGGCAAGTTTTCGCGGCACGAGGGGTAGACGCGATCATCGCCGACGCCAGTCACCTTCGCTACGACGATGGTCGGCTCAGCGCCGATGGAAAGACAATCGACCTCGTTTACAACCGGGTCACCGATTTCGCCTTCGATCAGCCCGAGCACAAGGCATTGCAGGAAGCCTACCGGGATGGCGCGGTGGTCGTGACGCCGAATCCGCACAATCACGCGCTCCTTGCAGACAAGCGCAACCTTTCGCTTCTTTCGAATTCCGCGACGCTGGAGGCCTGGGGCGTGGAACCGAGACTTCGCGCCCTGCTTGATGCCGTTCCACGCACCGTGCTGGTCAGTCCTGACAACGCTGACGCACTTTGGAAATCCCGCAGGGACCTGTTCTTCAAGCCGACCGGCGGACATGGCGGCAAGGCGGTATATCGTGGCGACAAGCTGACGAAAGGGGTCTGGGCGGAGATCGCGGAGGGCGGATACGTTGCTCAGACGCTGGTCCGCCCCAGCGAGCGCATGATCAGGATCGACGAGATACCCCAGACGCGCAAAATGGACGTGCGTCTGTATACATATGATGGCCAGGTGCTTCTGGTGGCCGCGCGCCTCTATCAAGGTCAGACCACGAACTTCAGGACGCCAGGGGGCGGCTTCGCGCCCGTGTTCGTGATCTGAAGCGTGAGCTGGCGGGGTTTGGCTTTAATATATCAATGCATTAATTTGGGGAGCATTCAACATCAGGCGCATCCCCTCCGGCACTTGCCCTCGCGAAAGCGTTCTCCCGATCCGGTTGCGGCCGGATTTTTTCGTTGTTTTCGAGGGCTATTCGGGCGGCTGAACACTGACCCCGCTGCCATGAGGTCCGGAAGCGGTTTCTCCGGACCGATACTCTCCTGACCTGATGACTGTGCCGGTTGGTGAATTTCTTACAGCAAGCTGAAATTGTGTGCTTTTCGGCTTTTCGGGATCGCCGGCCCGAATACTTCGATGCCGGTGGCGTTCGTGAGGGGGAGAATAAATCGAGCTATCGCCCTCAGAATAGTTCCGTGCTGCTCTCGTCGCGGATACGGAGGGGGTATCTTTCGCCCCTGATGGTGGGCGATTTCGATACCCCCCAACTTCGCCCTGCACCTCGCCGGTCTTCCTTCGCCACCGTGGTCATTGCCCGCCGCTGATCCGCAGTGGCCGTTTGCAACACCACGGAGGCCCGATCATGCCACATGAACCCGTCGTCCTGCCGCCGCGTTTTCTACGGACCAAAGAGGCCGCGACCTTTCTCAGCCTCTCGGCCCGGACGCTCGAAAAACACCGCACCTACGGAACCGGGCCAGCCTATCGCAAGCTTGGCGGCCGTGTGGTCTATGCCATCGACGATCTTGAGGCCTGGACCGAGCGCGGCGCGGTGACCTCCACCTCCGATCCGCGCGGCTCCGTGCTGCCCGCCAAGCGTCATGCGTTTCCGTCCGGCCCGCAGGCTGGTCGTTACGCCCGCTGACCGCTCGCGGTTTTCTTCATGACGGTGCGACGTCGATCCCTTTCCGAGCGCGGGCAACTCGACCTGTTCAGGGCGCTCCCCGGCGATTTCGCGCCACGAGACGCGCAGGATCTCATGGCCTATCCCTTCTTCTCCCTCGCCAAGTCGAAGCGCATCGCGCCCATCGACTTCGCCGCCGGCAATGTCTCCATCCGGGTCGAGGCTGTTCCCGATCACGGCATGGCCACGATCTGGGACGCCGATATTCTGATCTGGGCGGCGAGCCAGATCGTCGAAGCCCGCGACAGCGGCCTTCGCACCTCCCGGCTGATGGCCGCCACGCCCTACGAGATTCTCACCTATGTCGGGCGCGGCACCGGCTTGCGCGACTATCAGCGCCTGAAGGCGGCGCTCGACCGGCTGCAATCGACCACGATTTCCACCTCGATCCGCCAGCCGGTCGAAGGGCGCCGGCATCGCTTCTCCTGGATCAACGAATGGCAGGAACGCACCGACCATAGCGGCAGACCCGATGGCATCGAGATGATCGTGCCGGACTGGTTCTACCAGGCCGTCCTCGACGATGCGCTCGTGCTGACCATCGACCGGACCTATTTCGACCTAACCGGCGGCCTTGACCGCTGGCTCTATCGCCTGGTGCGCAAGCACGGCGGCCGCCAGCGCGATGGCTGGCGGTTCGATTTCCGTCACCTTCACCAGAAATCCGGCAGCCTGTCGCCGTTCAAGCGCTTCGCCTTCGAGCTGCGCGACATCATCCGGCGCCAGCCTCTGCCGGGCTATTCGCTGTTTCTCGAAGCTGAGGTTGGCGGGCGGATGCTGCTGGCCTTCGAGCCGGTCGCGCCCTGTGGAAAACCTGTGGATGGCCTCGTGCTATCAGGAACCCGGACTATCGTGCTATCGGGAACCGGAGGCTCGTGCTATCAGGAACCGAAACCGGGCTTAACACCCGGAACCCATTCAGGAAATCGCGCCCTTAACTTAGAGTCTAACAAAGAGTCTAACTTTGAAGAGCGCGCGCGCGATGTGGAAAACCTCATCCGCGACACCGCCAGAAACCTCGGTAGAGCCGCGAAGGAGAGGGCCTCATGTGCCCTGACACCGCCTCGACCGGCATGTGATCGAGGCGCGGCAGAAGCTCCTGAATCTGCCGACACACCCCGCCTGCCTCTCGATCTGCCGGGGGGGTGCGAATGATCATCGCGCTCCTCAACCAGAAGGGCGGCGTCGGGAAGACGACGCTGGCGCTGCATCTTGCCGGAGAATTGGCGCAGGGTGGCAAGCGCGTCACCCTGATCGACGCCGATCCGCAAGGTTCCGCCCTCGACTGGTCGCAACAACGCGCGCGTGAGGGCCTGCCCCGTGCCTTCGGCACACTCGGCCTGGCGCGCGATACGCTGCACCGTGAGGCGCCAGAGCTTGCCCGCGATGTCGATCATATCGTCATAGACGGGCCGCCGCGCGTCGCCGGCCTCATGCGCTCGGCGCTGCTCGCCGCCGATCTCGTGCTGATCCCGGTGCAGCCATCGCCGTTCGACGGCTGGGCCTCGGCCGAGATGCTCGCCCTCCTGACGGAAGCGAGCATCTATCGCCCGCAGCTCGTCGCGCGCTTCGTGCTCAACCGCTGCGGCTCGCGCACCGTCATTGCCCGCGAAACGGCCGAGACGCTGGCGGACCACGACCCCCCGCTACTCGCCAGCGCCATCGGCCAGCGCGTCGTCTTCGCCGACGCCGCGCAGACCGGGCGGCTCGCCAGTGAGATCGACGCCCGATCACCTGCGGCGCGCGAGATCGCAGCACTGGCTACCGAGGTCGAACGGCTGGGCATCGGGAGGGCGTCGGCATGACGATTCTCACCGGCGATTGCCGCGAACAGATGCCCTGGCACGCACCCTACGACATGATCCTCGCTGATCCGCCCTATGGCGGCACCTCGCTCGCCTGGGATCGGCGTGTCGAGGGCTGGGTCGGGCTGGCGCGCGCCGCGCTTACGCCGACCGGCTCGCTCTGGGTCTTCGGTTCGCTGCGCAGCTTCATGGCGACAGCGGACCGCTTCACTGATGCGGGCCTGCGGATCGCGCAGGAGGTGGTTTGGGAGAAGCAGAACGGCACCGGCTTTCATGCCGACCGCTTCAAGCGCGTGCATGAACTGGCGGTGCAGTTCTATCCCGCCGAGACGACATGGCGCGACATCTACAACGACGTCCAGACCACGCCCGACGCAACAGCCCGCACCGTCCGGCGCAAGCGGCGCCCACCCCATACCGGCAAGATCGACGCCGGCCATTACGTCAGCCATGACGGCGGGCCGCGCCTCATGCGCTCGGTCATCTACCTGCGCAACTGTCATGGCCGCGCCATCCATCCGACCGAGAAACCTGCGGCGCTCCTGGAAATTCTGATCCGCACGAGCTGCCCGGAAGGTGGCCTGGTCGGCGACTGGTTCGCCGGTTCCGGCGCGGCCGGGGAAGCCTGCCGGCTTTCCGGCCGGCGCTATATCGGCTGCGAGATCGACCCCGACATGGCCGAGCGCGCGCGGGCGCGCATCGCCACCGTGCTGCCGTTTCATGACGGAGGCCCGTCATGACGGCCCGCGCCGACAAGCGCGGCTTCGCCGCCCGCCCGGCCGATCCCGAAGGCTGGATCAGGGCCGGCGATGCGCGACCAGCGCGAGATGGCGCCGTAACCGCCCATTCCGCCCGGCTGACGATTGACATCACGCCCGAGCTTCGCGGGCGGATCAAGATCGCCGCGATCAGACGCGGCATCACCGTCGCCGACATGCTGCGCGACCTGCTGGCGCGCGAGTTTCCCGACATATCGGGAGACCGCCCATGAACGGCATCGACGCCCATGACGACAATCTGACCCGCGTGGAACTGACCTGGGTGGAAGGCAGGACCGAATACTGGATCAGGTTCGGCCATGAGGCGGGAACGCAGCTCCTCGACCGCAACCGCCGTATCGTCTCTTTCGGTCCTGGCGCGGTGTTCGCGTTCGTCCGCTGGGCGGCGAACGACCACGGCACGATCATTTCGCGCCTCGACATCCTGCGCGCGGTTGCGCCGGGCGAGTCCTATCAGACGCTGCCCTTCGCCCGTCCGGGCGGCGAAATCCTGCTGAAGATCGAAGGCTGGCCGAAGGTCGAGGCCGTCCTCCGCCATGTCGACGGGATCGAGGCCATTGGCGTCGATCCCGCCCAGGTCGATCCCGATCACTGGCGGCACGTTGCCCATTGGATGAACGCGGGCGAAGCGCCGCGACCCTACACCGCCGAGCGCCATCAGGCATGGCTCCGGCGCCGGGAGATCGCCCCATGACGCGCTTTCGCTATGTCATGGCGACAACGGCTGCCACGCTCGGGATCGCCATTACCGGATTCGTTCCGACCGCGCCAAGGCTGGTCTGGAACGCATCGGCCAGCGTGCCCATCGGCTTCTACACCGTCACGCCCACTCAGCGGATCGAGGTGCCCGATCTGGTCGCCGTCATCCCACCCGAACCCATCGCTTCGTTCATGGTCAAGCGCGGCTATGTCGCCCGCGACGTGCCGCTTCTGAAGCATGTCCTCGGCTTGCCCGGACAGCGCGTATGTCGCGCTGGCCGCGCCATCTCCGTCAACGGCGTTCCGCTCGGCGAGGCGCGCGACCACGACAGCCTCGGCCGAGACCTGCCGGTCTGGCTGGGCTGCCGCGTCATCGCCGAGGGCGAGGTTTTCCTGATGAACCCGGACGTCGGCGACAGCCTCGACGGCCGCTATTTCGGCCCGCTCCCCGCCTCCGCGGTGATCGGCCACGCGATCCCGCTTTTCACCGACGAAGACGGCGATGGCCGCTTTGTCTGGCGCGCGCCGATGCGGTGACGGCGCGTCCAGTGCGGGGCGTGCGAGCGCCCCGCGTCTTCTCTACCGCATAGGAAAGGAGCCTTCCATGGCACAGATCGGCCAGTTTACCCGCACCCCGTCCGGCTATTTCGGGCAGCTTCGCACCCTCTCGCTCGACCTTGAGCTGACCTTTGTTCCGATCGATGATGTCGAGTCAGAGAACGCGCCCGCCTATCGAATTCGGCTTGGGGATGAAGACGGGCCGGAAGTCGGCGCAGGCTGGAAACATTCTGGCGAGCGCGCAGGACCGTTCGTCTCCGTCCTTCTCGACGATCCCGTCTTTCAGCAGCCGATCCGCGCCCGGCTGTTCCAGTCGGACGAAGATGGCCGCGAGTGGGGTCTGCACTGGACCCGTCCGAAGAAGCGCGACGAACAGGGGTGATCATGGTCACGTCCTGCACTCGTCCCGCTTCGGGGAGATGCGGTGTCCGCCGCCGCATCATCCTCCTTCTTTTTTCCGGCCTGTTCGTCTCCACCATCGCCCCGCTGTCCGGTCTGGCGCAAACCACCGTGCCGGATCGCACGGTCGCTGCGCATCCGCACGGCGCGCATATCGAGGAGGCTTCGCAGCGTTTCGGCATCCCGCCGTCATGGATCATCGCCGTGATGCAGGTCGAAAGCGCGGGCGATATGCGCGCCATATCCACCGCCGGGGCGATGGGGCTGATGCAGGTCATGCCCTCGACTTGGGCGGAGCTGCGCATCCGCCATGCTCTCGGCCGCGACCCCTTCGAGCCGCGCGACAACATCCTCGCGGGCACCGCCTACCTACGCGAGATGTGGGATCGCTACGGCAATGTCGCCGCGATGCTCGCGGCCTACAATGCCGGTCCCGGTCGCTACGATGAATACCGCGCGACGGCTCGTCCGCTGCCTGCCGAGACGCGCGCCTATGTCGCTGCTTTGACGCCGATCCTGCTCGGCGAGCGGCCTTCCGGCAGCGGCTCGACGGTCGCTCCGCCGCCCGACTGGCGCGAGGCGGCGCTCTTCGTCGCGCGTGAAATAGGCGCTTCCGCTGCCGATCCCGCGTCCCCCGACCGCACGCCGGACGATGCCCCTTCGCTCGTCCCGGCGGCACCGGACGCACTCACCGCCTTGCAGTCGGAGGGGCTGTTCGTCGCCCGCGATGCCGGTGGGGACCGGCCATGAGCAGCGGCACCGCAATTCGCATCCCATCGGGCGCTGGCGTGTCATGGAGGGCGCAGAGGGTGGCGGCAGGCACCACGACCGAAAGATGGCAGGATAAAAGCGCGCACGGTGCGGCTCAGGCGGGCGGTTGTTTTTGTTCATGTTTTCGGCGCGTTTCGCACCGTGCTGCTTTTTCGCGCGCCGTGTGCTTCGCGCCCATCTTCCTGATTTTCTTTTCTGTTTTGCACCGTGCGGGGATGTGCCATGTCCGATGAGCACGAGTTTCGCATCCGTCCGGGGCGCATCCGCTCGACCCGTGCGCAGCAAACCCGGCCCTTCATCGCGCAGGCACTTGCCGCCGCGAAGAAGGCCGGAGGCGGCGTCTCGCGATCCGGTCTCGTCACCTCCAGTAATCGCTCCCGTTTCGGGCGCGGCCAGCGCGCCAGCGTTCAGGCCAACCGCCTCATCACCTCCCGCACACGGGGCGCCGTCGTCAAGGCGCGCGTCGTTCGCCACATGGCGTCGTCGGCGCCGCTTGGGGCGCATCTTGATTATCTGCGCCGTGACGGCGTGACCCGAGACGGAGAGAAGGCAAGGCTGTTCGGGCCGGGAACCGAGGACGCCGATGGTCGCGCTTTCGCGGAGCGCTGCGGTGATGACCGACATCATTTCCGGTTCATCGTCTCGCCTGACGACGCGCTGGATATGTCCGACCTCCGATCCTTCACCGACGATCTTGTCGGTCAGATGGAAAAGGATCTCGGAACGCGCCTCGACTGGGTGGCGGTCGATCACTGGAACACGGCGCATCCGCATGTCCATCTGCTCGTGCGCGGCACCCGCGATGACGGGCAGGATCTCGTGATTTCCCGCGACTACATCAAGGAGGGGATGCGGGACCGGGCGCGCGATCTCATCACCCTGGAGCTGGGGCCGCGCACCGATCTCGATATCCGCCGCAGCCTTGAGGCCCAGATCGAGGCGGAACGCTGGACACAGCTCGACCGGCAGCTTGTCCGTGACGCCGGCAAATCCGGTATCGTCGATCTCGCCCCGCTCGCTGATCACCCGCAGGACGAGTTCCACACGCTGAAGGTCGGTCGGCTGCGCACCCTCGAAATCCTCGGGGTGGCCGACCAGATCGGCCATTCGCAATGGTTCATCAAGCCCGAGGCCGAGACGGTGCTGCGCGAACTCGGCGAGCGCGGCGACATTATCAAGCGCATGCACCGTGCCCTGACCGAACGCGGCATCGAGCGCGGTTCGGCCAGCTATGTGCTGGCCGGCGAAAGCCTCGATGTTCCCGTCATCGGCCGCCTGGTCGAGCGCGGCCTCGATGATGAGTTGAAGGGCACCGCCTATGCCGTGGTCGACGGCGTCGACGGCCGCAGCCATCATATCAAGCTGCCGCATCTGGATGCCGCCGGCGACAGCCCACCCGGCTCGATTGTCGAGCTGCGCGCTTATGAGGATGCGCAAGGTGCGCGCCGTGTCGCGCTTGCCGTCCGCTCCGATCTCGATCTCGGCGCTCAGGTCGGCGCGTCGGGTGCGACCTGGCTCGACCGGCAGGCCATCGCCCGAGATCCGATTGCGCTTTCCGACAGCGGCTTCGGCGCCGAGGTCCGTCAGGCTCTGGATGACCGCGCGGAACATCTGATCGGCGAGGGCTATGCCGAACGACAGGGCGGACGCGTGGTCTTTGCGCGCCGGCTGCTCAGCACGCTGCGCAGGCGCGAACTCGACAGCCTTGCCGAGAAGCTCGCAGCTGAGACCGGCATGTCCTTCGAGCGCGCCGCCAGCGGCGAATATGTCGCCGGTTCCTATCGCCAGCGCTTCGCGCTCGCCTCCGGCCGTTTCGCCATGATCGAGGGTCCCGGACCCGACGGGGGCCTCGGCTTCCAGCTCGTGCCCTGGTCGCCCTCTTTGGAAAAGCAGATCGGCCGTCACGTCTCCGGCGTCGCCCGCGACGATGGCGGCATCGATTGGGACTTCGGGCGAAAGCGCAGCCTCGGCCTCTGACCTCAACCGGAAAGGATCTCCGCCCATGTCCGCCACCAAAATTCTCTGGGGACAGATCAGCATCGTCTTCCTCATCATCCTCGCCACCACCTGGGGCGCGACGCAATATGTCGCCTGGAGTCTCGGCTATCAGGCGCAACTCGGCCCGCCCTGGTTTGAGCTGTTCGGGACGCCGATCTACTACCCGCCGGCGATCTTCTGGTGGTGGTATTTCTATGAAGCCTATGCGCCACCGATCTTTGCCAAGGGTGGGATCATCGCAGCCTCGGGCGGCTTCATCGCTATCGCGGTCGCCATCGGCATGTCGGTCTGGCGGGCGCGCGAGGCGAAGGGCGTCGCCACCTATGGCTCGGCGCGATGGGCCTCAAAGCCCGAGGTGAAGGCTGCGGGCCTGCTCGATCCCGATGGCGTCATCCTCGGCCGATATGAGCGCGAGTATCTGCGGCACGACGGTCCCGAGCATGTGCTGTGTTTCGCGCCAACCCGATCGGGCAAGGGCGTCGGCCTGGTGGTGCCGACGCTGCTGACCTGGCCGGGTTCGGCTGTTGTCCACGACATCAAGGGCGAGAACTGGCAGCTCACCTCCGGTTTCCGGGCACGTCATGGTCGCGTGCTGCTCTTCGATCCGACCAACCCGAAATCATCCGCCTATAATCCACTGCTCGAAGTGCGTCGCGGCGAGTGGGAGGTGAGGGACGTGCAGAATATCGCCGATATCCTCGTCGATCCTGAAGGCAGCCTCGACAAGCGCAACCATTGGGAAAAGACCTCCCATTCGCTCCTCGTCGGCGCGATCCTGCATGTTCTCTATGCCGAGCCCGACAAGACGCTGGCTGGTGTGGCCAGGTTCCTGTCCGATCCCAAGCGTCCAGTGGACTCCACCCTGCGCGCCATGATGACAACCGCGCATCTGGGTGAGGCGGGGCCGCATCCGGTCGTGGCCAGTGCGGCGCGCGAGCTGCGCAATAAATCCGAGAACGAGAGGAGCGGCGTCCTGTCGACGGCGATGTCGTTTCTGGGCCTCTATCGCGATCCCGTCGTGGCCGAGGTCACGCGCCGCTCCGACTGGCGGATCAGCGATATTGTGGCCGGCGATCAGCCAACCACGCTCTACCTCGTGGTGCCACCATCCGACATCAACCGAACCAAGCCCCTGATGCGTTTGCTGCTGAACCAGGTCGGCCGTCGCCTGACCGAGGATCTGCAGGCGAATGCCGGGCGGCATCGGCTGCTCTTGATGCTCGACGAGTTTCCAGCGCTCGGGCGACTGGACTTCTTCGAGACGGCGCTGGCGTTCATGGCCGGCTACGGCCTCAAGAGTTTTCTGATCGCGCAGTCGCTGAACCAGATCGAGAAAGCCTATGGGCCGAACAACTCGATCCTCGACAACTGCCATGTCCGCGTGAGTTTCGCCACGAACGACGAGCGCACCGCCAAGCGTGTTTCCGACGCGCTGGGGACCGCCACCGAGATGAAGGCGATGAAGAACTACGCCGGGCACCGGCTGTCGCCCTGGCTGGGGCATCTCATGGTCTCACGCTCGGAAACCGCGCGGCAATTGCTGACGCCAGGCGAGATCATGCAGCTTCCACCCGATGAAGAGATCGTCATGGTGGCGGGCATCCCACCGATCCGGGCGACGAAGGCGCGCTACTTTGAGGATGCCCGATTCCGGGAGCGGGTTCTTTCCCCGCCCGAATTGAAGCGCCCCGAGGGAACGCGCCCCGACGACTGGACCACGCTACCGATCCCCGCGCGACCCGGGCCTGCCGAGGATGACGAGGACCACATGGCAGATGATGAAGATCCGACCGAATCCGAGCGCCGGTTGCAGCCCGAACTCAGCCGCGTGAAGCCGGTGGAGAAGAAAATGCCCATCGAGAACGAGTTCGAGCCCCATCTTTCCGATGACGTGGAAGAAGATGTTGCCCGGAACCGACGCCTGATCCGCCAGGAGCAGAGGATTGCCCGGCAGATCGCTATGGACCCGAACGACGGCATGGATTTGTAGGGCCATGACACGCCACAGGAAGAAATCGAAGATCACGATCTATCTTGACCCCGATGTCACCTCGGCGCTGGCGGACTTTGCGGCACGCCGGGATCGCTCGCAATCCATGATCGCCGAAGCCGCCATCGCGTCGTTCCTGTCGCCGGACGATGCCGAGCGACGGGAAGCGGTTGTCGCCAAACGCCTCGACCAACTCGACCGCCGTATGACGCGGCTGGAGCGTGATGTCGGCATTGCCGTCGAGAGCCTCGCCGTGTTCATCCGCTTCTGGGTCACGACAACGCCGGCGCTGCCTGAGCCAGCGGCAAAGGCCGCGAAGGCCAAGTCGGCGGAACGATATGAGGCGTTCATCACGGCGCTCGGTCGGCGCCTCGCGCAGGGGCCGAAGCTCCGCCAAGAGATTTCCGAGGATGTGGCAGGGTCAGATCAGTGAACAGATCACATCGCACACTGGCTCTCTGAGAGTCTTGGCATATCCCCTACAGGAGGATAGCATATACCCATGAGCCAGGCACCGCACCCCCACGAAACCCACCCCCAGATCGTCAAGCGATTGAAACGCGCGGGCGGCCATCTGAACGGGGTTATCGAGATGATCGAGGCCGGCAGGCCGTGCCTCGACATCGCCCAGCAGCTCCATGCTGTAGAGAAGGCAATCGCCCAAGCCAAGAAGACGCTGATTCAGGATCACCTGGACCACTGCCTTGAGGAAGTGGTTGGGCCGCTCGACCGCGAACGGCGGCAGTCGATCGACCAATTCAAAGAGATAGCGAAATATCTGTGATGCTGGCCATTCTCCAAAACCGAACCTATCGCCATCTTTTTCTCGCCCAGGTCATCGCACTGGTCGGGACCGGCCTTGCAACGGTCGCCCTCGGCCTGCTCGCTTTCGAGCTGGCCGGAGCCGATGCCGGCGCAGTCCTCGGAACCGCGCTTACCATCAAAATGATTGCCTATGTGACGGTCGCACCCATCGCGTCGGCTTTCGCGGAGCGCGTACCGCGCCGCGCTATGCTGGTTGCGCTCGATCTCGTGCGCGCCGCCGTGGCGGTGTTTCTGCTGTTTGTTACCGAAATCTGGCAGGTCTACGTCCTGATCTTCGTGCTGCAATCAGCCTCGGCCGCCTTCACGCCGACCTTTCAGGCGACAATCCCCGACATTTTACCTGATGAGAAGGAATACACACGCGCCTTGTCACTCTCCCGGCTCGCCTATGATCTGGAAAGCGTCGTCAGCCCAATGCTGGCGGCGGCGCTGCTTGCCTTCATCTCTTTCCATAACCTGTTCGCCGGCACGATGATCGGTTTCCTGATCTCGGCGGCGCTGGTGGTGTCGGTCGTGCTGCCGAGCCCGAAGCCGTCGCAGCCGCGCGGCATCTATGATCGGACAACGCGCGGCATCCGCATCTATCTGGCGACGCCGCGCCTGCGCGGGTTGCTCGCGATCAATCTCGCTGTCGCTTCGGCCGGAGCATTGGTAATCGTCAATACGGTCGTCTATGTGCAGGTCGTTTTCGGTCTCGACCAACAGGCCATGGCGCTGGCGCTCGCCGCTTTCGGCGGAGGCTCGATGGTCGCGGCGCTCGCCCTGCCGAAGCTGTTGGAATCGGTTCCCGACCGCACCGCGATGCTGGCGGGCGCGTCGCTGCTGGTGGTGGGAGTGCTGGCGGCGGCCGCGCTGCCCGGTTACGGCTGGCTGCTGCCGCTCTGGTTCGTGCTCGGCCTCGGCTATTCGACGGCGCAAACGCCTTCCGGCCGCCTGCTGCGGCGCTCGGCCAACCCGGAGGACCGCCCGGCGCTATTCGCTGCGCAGTTTGCGCTTTCCCATGCTTGCTGGCTGATCGCCTATCCGCTCGCCGGATGGGCCGGCGCGGCGCTCGGCCTGCCGATCACGGCCGTCATCCTGGCGGCTGTGGCCGCCGTCGCCATCATCACCGGCTTGGCCGTCTGGCCGTCAGATGACCCCGAAATTGTCGCGCATCGCCATGACGACCTTCCAGCCGACCATCCTCATCTTGCGGAAACCGGGCAAGGGCATCGTCATGCCCATGCATATGTGATTGACGATATGCACCTCGCATGGCCACGCGAGCGCTGACCGGGAACGTGGAAGACCTGCTCTCACTGGCCGGGGTGTTCGCCATAGCCTTCGTCGCCGCCACGATCCTGCCGGCCCAATCGGAGGCCGCGCTGGTCGGGCTACTGGTCCTCGGCAAGCAACCGCCTGTCCTGCTGGTGATCGTCGCGACCATCGGCAATGTGCTCGGCTCCGTCACCAACTGGCTGCTCGGCCGCTGGGTAGAGCACTACCGTCACCGTCGCTGGTTTCCGGTTAGCGAACAGGCCCTCGACCGCGCAACCGGCTGGTATCGACGCTGGGGCCGCTGGAGCCTGCTCTTGAGCTGGGCACCGATCGGCGGCGATGCGCTCACTGTGGCGGCTGGCGTCCTGCGGGAACCGTTCTGGAGTTTCCTGCTGCTCGTGACGATCGCGAAAGCGGGCCGCTACATGGTGCTCACGGTCATCACGCTAGGGCTGCTCTAATGTGGCAGCCCTATCAGCAGCTCGTAGCGGTCCAGTGAGAAACCTACCTCACTTTCGCTGACCTCATCGGATCGTTCGCCACGTCCGGCGACTGACCGAAACTGGCCGTTTATCTGCCGATGGGCATCGGGTACGGAGCGGCGTTTTTCTTCCAATGCTCGCAGCAATGGACTTTAAGAACGAATTGCGTGGGTGAATCGCAGCGGAATCAAAGCCTCGCTTGGCGCAGCGCAGGGCCACCGCCGTTCTCCTGTATTTGCACGCCACGCTACTACGACGGTCGAAACTTGTTGAAACGGCCTGCTTTGCTTCTCTTTTAGTGATCCCCATCCGGGGATCGTCTCTCGCCTCCCCGGTGGAACGGGGACGAGATGGCAGGCATCAACCACAAACAGGCAACGGTGGACCGCGGCGCGCGTATGCTCCGAACGGCGCTCGGGCCTGCCATCTCAACCCTGCTGCAAGACCCAACGGTGGTCGAGGTCATGCTGAACCCCGACGGCCGGATCTGGGTGGACCGGCTGTCCGAGGGGCTGGCCGATACGGGCGAGATGCTGTCGGCCGCCGACGGGGAGCGCATCGTGCGGCTGGTTGCCCACCATGTCGGCGTCGAGGTGCATGCCCGCAGCCCCCGCGTCTCGGCCGAACTACCTGAGACCGGCGAGCGCTTCGAGGGCCTGCTGCCGCCGGTCGTCGCCGCTCCCGCCTTCGCCATTCGCAAACCCGCCGTCGCGGTCTTCACACTCGACGACTATGTGGCGGCCGGCATTATGTCCGCCGACCATGCCGCAACGCTACGCGAGGCCGTCGCGTCCCGCGCCAATATCCTGGTGGCGGGAGGCACCTCGACCGGCAAGACCACCTTGACCAATGCGCTGCTGGCCGAAGTGGCGAAGACGCAGGATCGCGTCGTCATCATCGAGGACACGCGCGAGCTGCAATGCGCGGCACCCAACCTCGTCGCCATGCGGACCAAGGATGGCGTGGCCACATTGTCGGAGCTGGTGCGCTCATCGCTGCGCCTGCGTCCCGACCGTATCCCGATCGGTGAGGTGCGCGGTGCCGAAGCGCTCGATCTCCTCAAAGCCTGGGGCACGGGCCACCCCGGAGGAGTCGGCACGATCCATGCCGGCTCCGGCATTGGCGCGCTGCGCCGCCTCGAACAGCTCATCCAGGAAGCCGTCGTCACCGTCCCGCGCGCCATGATCGCAGAAACCATCGACGTGGTGGCCGTTCTCGCCGGTCGCGGTTCCGCACGGCGGCTTGTCGAACTCGCCCGCGTCGAAGGTCTCGGAGCCGATGGCGACTACCGGATTTCTCCCGCCTTTTCAGAACCCGACACCACTCGCAACACTGGAGAACCTGCATGATCCGTCGTGCCTTCCGCATCCGTCACCATATCGCTACCGCCTCGGCCTTCGCCTGGGTGAGCCTGATGACATCCCCGGCCTGGGCCTCGGGCTCTTCGATGCCCTGGGAAGCGCCGCTGCAATCCATCCTCGAATCCGTCGAAGGGCCGGTGGCCAAGATCGTGGCGGTGATCATCATCATCGTCACCGGCCTGACGCTGGCTTTCGGCGATACCGGCGGCGGTTTTAGGCGGTTGATCCAGATCGTCTTCGGCATCTCCATCGCCTTCGCCGCCAGTTCGTTCTTCCTCTCGTTCTTCAGCTTCGGCGGCGGGGCGCTGGTCTGATGGCCGTGAGCTTCGAGGCCCTCGACGCAGTGCCCGGCTTCTCCGTCCCGGTTCACCGCGCCCTGACCGAGCCGATCCTGCTCGGCGGCGCCCCACGCTCCGTCGCCATCCTGAACGGCACGCTGGCCGGGGCAGTCGGCCTCGGCCTCCAGCTCTGGCTCGCCGGCATCCTGATCTGGGCGGTGGGCCATATCGCCGCCGTCTGGGCCGCCAAACGCGATCCGCTCTTCGTCGAGGTCGCGCGCCGCCATCTGCGCATCCCCGGTCATCTCTCGGTGTGAGGCATGAGTCCATGATGAATCTCGCAGAATACCGCCGCACCGCATCCCGCCTGGCCGATTACCTGCCCTGGGTGGCGCTGGTCGACTCCGGCGTGGTGTTGAACAAGGATGGCTCCTTCCAGAGGACCGCGAAGTTTCGCGGACCCGATCTGGATTCCGCCGTCGCGGCCGAACTGGTCGCGGTCGCCGGGCGGCTGAACAACGCCTTCCGCCGTCTCGGCTCTGGCTGGGCCATTTTCGTGGAAGCACAGCGTTCGGAGGCCGCAACCTATCCTGCGGACCGCTTCCCCGATCCCGCCTCGGCATTGGTCGATGCCGAGCGCAAGGCCGATTTCGAGGAAGAGGGCAGCCATTTCGTCTCCGGTTACTTCCTGACCTTCCTCTGGCTCCCGCCCGCCGAAGACGCCGCACGATCGGAGTCCTGGCTTTACGAGGGCCGCGAGACCTCGGGCGTGAACCCGTGGGAGCTGGTGCGCGGCTTCATCGACCGCACCGACCGCGTGCTGGCGCTGCTCGACGGCTTCATGCCGGAATGTAGCTGGCTCGATGACGCCTGCACGCTGACTTACCTCCATTCCACCATCTCGACCAATCGGCATCGCGTCCGCGTGCCGGAAGTGCCGATGTATCTCGACGCTCTGCTGGCCGATCAGCCGCTGACCGGCGGGCTGGAGCCGCGCCTGGGCACTCAGCATCTCCGGGTGCTGACGATCACCGGCTTTCCCGGCACGACCACCCCCGGCCTGCTTGACGAGATGAACCGGCTGGCCTTCCCCTACCGCTGGTCCACCCGCGCCATCCTCATGGACAAGACCGACGCCACCAGGCTGCTGACGAAGATCAGGCGGCAATGGTTCGCCAAGCGCAAGAGCATCGCGGCGATCATCAAGGAGGTGATGACCAACGAGCAATCCGCGCTCGTGGACACCGATGCCGCGAACAAGGCCGCCGACGCGGATATGGCCTTGCAGGAACTCGGCGCCGACATGGCCGGCATGGCCTATGTCACCGCGACCGTCACCGTCTGGGACGAGGACGCCCGCCGCGCCGACGAAAAGCTGCGGCTGGTCGAGAAAATCATCCAGTCTCGCGATTTCAGCGTCATGGTCGAGACGGTCAATGCCGTCGACGCCTGGCTCGGCAGCTTGCCCGGACATGCCTATGCCAATGTCCGCCAGCCCCCGGTCTCGACGCTCAACCTTGCCCACATGGTTCCCTCAAGCGCCGTGTGGGCGGGGCCGGAACGGGACGATCACTTCGGCGCATCCCCGCTGCTTTACGGCAGGACCGAAGGATCGACCCCGTTCCGGCTGTCCCTTCATGTCGGTGACGTGGGCCATACCCTTGTCGTCGGGCCGACCGGCGCCGGCAAGTCGGTGCTGCTGGCGCTGATGGCCTTGCAGTTCCGCCGCTATGCGCGCTCACAGGTCTTCGCCTTCGATTTCGGCGGCTCCATCCGCGCCTGCGCACTCGCGATGCAGGGTGACTGGCACGATCTCGGCGGTGAGTTGACCGAGGCATCTGAGGCGTCGGTTTCGCTGCAACCGCTGGCCCGAATTCACGAAACTGCCGAGCGCGCCTGGGCCGCCGACTGGATCGTGGCGATCCTGATGCGCGAGAACATCCAGATCACGCCCGAGGTGAAGGAACATCTCTGGACCGCGCTGACTTCGCTCGCCTCCGCCCCGGTCGGGGAACGCACCATCACCGGCCTCGCCGTGTTGCTGCAATCCAATGACCTGAAACAGGCGCTGCGTTCCTATTGCGTCGGTGGACCCTATGGCCGGTTGCTCGATGCGGAGGCCGAACATCTTGGCTCTGCCGACGTGCAGGCGTTCGAGATCGAGGGCCTGGTCGGCACTGGAGCCGCACCGGCGGTTTTGTCCTACCTGTTCCACCGTATCGGCGATCGACTTGATGGCCGACCGACGCTGCTGATTATCGACGAGGGCTGGCTGGCGCTCGATGACGACGGGTTCGCGGACCAGCTCAGGGAATGGCTCAAGACCCTGCGCAAGAAGAACGCCAGCGTCATCTTCGCCACGCAGTCGCTATCGGACATCGACAATTCCGCCATCGCCCCGGCGATCATCGAAAGCTGCCCGACGCGGCTCCTCTTGCCGAACGAGCGCGCCATCGAGCCGCAGATCACGGCGATTTATCGTCGCTTCGGGCTGAACGACCGGCAGATCGAGATCCTCGCACGGGCCACGCCGAAAAGGGACTACTACTGCCAGTCGCGGCGCGGCAACCGCCTGTTCGACCTTGGCTTGTCGGAAGTCGGGCTGGCGCTTTGCGCCGCATCGGCCAAGTCCGATCAGGCCCTGATCAGCGACATCCTCGCCGAGCATGGCCGCAACGGGTTTCTCGCCGCCTGGCTGTGCGCCCGCGGCGTCGATTGGGCGGCCGATCTCATCCCGGACCTCACCAATCTCGCGACCGAAAGCGAACACCTGCCGCCCGTCGTCGATGAGGACGAGTTCGGCATCATCCTGGAAGAAGAGGAGATTACCCCATGACGCGCGCAATTCCCTGGTTCACCCGCATGGCCAGCGTTTCGGCGCTCACTCTTGCGCTCGCTGCGCCGCTGGCTCTTGCGCCGGTGTTCACGACGCCGGCCCATGCCTTCTTCGGCGGGTTTGGCAGGATCGTCTACGACCCCACCAACCATGCCGAGAACCTGCTGACCGCCGCCCGCACGCTGGAGCAGATCAACAATCAGATTACCTCGCTCCAGAACGAGGCACAGATGCTGATCAACCAGGCCCGCAATCTCGCGAGCTTGCCCCACAGCTCGCTGCAGGCCCTTCAGCAAAATGTCCAGCGGACCCAGCAGCTTCTCGGTCAGGCCCAGAACATCGCCTTCGACGTGCAGAACATCGACCAGATGTTCCAGCAGGACTACGGCAATCTGTCCCTGACCGCGACCGACCAGCAGCTCATTGCCGATGCCCGGTCCCGCTGGGAGAATACCGTCGGGGGCCTCCAGGATGCCATGCGGGTGCAGGCCGGCGTTGTCGGCAACATCGACAGCAACCGGGCCGAGATGTCCGCGCTCGTCGGCGAAAGCCAGGGCGCGACCGGCGCGCTTCAAGCCACCCAGGCCGGCAACCAGCTTCTCGCCCTCCAGTCGCAGCAGCTTTCCGACCTGATCGCGGTCATCTCGGCCAATGGCCGCGCCGACGCGCTGTCCGAGGCCGAACGTGCGACCGCCGCGGAGCAGGGCCGTATCCAGCGCGAGCGCTTCCTGGCACCGGGCAGCGGCTATCAGCCTGGCAATGCGCAGATGTTCAACTGAGGCCGGGAGGGCAGATCATGGAAGGGAAGATGCTGGCGCGGATCGCGGCCATCGTGTTCGTCGCCGTGGCGATCACCGCGGCGATTATCGAGATGACCCGCGAGGAGATCCCCGCGCCAGCACCTTCCGCTCCATCGCTTACGCGGCAGGTCGATCCCCTGCGCGAAGGGCAGCGCCGCTGTCAGGAGATGGGCGAAGCGGCAGCCAATGATGCCGCCTGCCTGGGCATCTGGGCCGAGACCCGCGACCGATTTCTTGGCCGGACACCCGCGCAAGCGACGCCTGGCCCGGATGGGGGGCGATAATCATGGGCGGGACGGGGGTCATCGACAATTTTCTCGGCATCTTCACCAGCTATATCGACTCGGGCTTCGGCCTGCTCGGCGGTGAGGTGGCCTTTATCGCCACGACGCTCATCGTCATCGACGTGACACTCGCCGCTCTGTTCTGGGCCTGGGGCGTCGACGACGACATCATTGCGCGCCTGGTGAAGAAGACGATCTTCGTCGGGGTCTTCGCCTATATCATCTCCAACTGGAACAATCTTGCCCGCATCGTCTTTGAGAGCTTCGCCGGCCTCGGCCTCATGGCCTCGGGCACGGGGTTTTCCGCCGCCGATCTCCTGCGCCCCGGCCGCGTCGCCCAGATCGGCCTCGATGCCGGGCGGCCGCTACTCGAATCCATCTCCGATCTCATGGGCTGGATCGCGGTCTTCGAAAACCTGGTGCAGATCCTCTGTCTGTTCTTCGCCTGGGCGCTGGTGATCCTCGCCTTCTTCATTCTGGCGATCCAGCTCTTTGTCACCCTGATCGAGTTCAAGCTGACGACGCTTGCAGGCTTCGTGCTGATCCCCTTCGGTCTCTTCGGCAAGACCGCCTTCATGGCCGAACGGGTTCTGGGCAATGTCGTCTCATCCGGCATCAAGGTGCTGGTGTTGACCGTCATCATCGGCATCGGCTCGACGCTCTTCGGCCAGTTCACTGCAGGCTTCGGCGGTGCGACCCCGACCATCGACGACGCCATGGCCATCGTGCTGGCCGCCCTTTCTCTTCTCGGCCTCGGTATCTTCGGTCCCGGTATCGCCACCGGCCTCGTCTCGGGCGGCCCGCAACTCAGCGCAGGGGCGGCGGTTGGAACCGGCCTCGCGGTCGGCGGTGCTGCTGTCGCGGGCGGTGGCGTGACCATGCTTGCGGCGCGTGGTGGCGGTGCCGCACTTTCGGGCGGTGCTGCACTTGCCCGCGGCGGGGCCTCGGCCGCCGGTGCGGCCTCGTCGGCCTATACGCTCAGTTCCATGGGCGGGTCCGGTGCAGCCGGTGTCGCGTCCGGCCTTGGTGGCGTGGCGCGCACCGGAGCATCCGCAGCCATGTCGCCCCTCAAGCGTGCCGCGTCTCGCTCCGCCGACAGTATGAAATCCAGCTATTCCGACGGCGCAAAAGCGGGGTTCGCGGCGTCCGGCGGCAGCTCCTCAATGGGCACGATCGGCGGCGCCCCATCGCCTGATCCGTCAACGCCCTCAGCCGCAGATAGCCCGCCGGCCTGGGCGCAGAACATGCGCCGCAGCCGGGCGATGAGCCATGGCGTCACCGCTGCCGCCCATGCCGTCCGGTCCGGCGACAGCCATGGTGGCGGCTCCTCCGTCAGCCTTTCCGAAAGTAACCGCACATGAACATCTTCAAACGACCGACGACCCATTACGGCAAGATGCCGGAACCCGAAACGCCCTATCAGCGCGCCGCGCAGGTCTGGGACGACCGCATCGGCTCGGCCCGCGTCCAGGCACGAAACTGGCGCTACATGGCGTTCGGCTCCTTGATCCTCGCGGCAGGTTTCGCCGGCGCTCTTGTCTGGCAATCGGCGCGTGGGAGCATCGTGCCATGGGTCGTTCAGGTGGACAATCTCGGCCAGGCGCAAGCCGTCGCGCCGGCAGCAGCCGATTATCGGCCGACCGACCCGCAGATCGCCTTTCACCTCGGCCGTTTCATCGAACAGGTGCGCGCGCTCCCGGCCGACGCCATCGTCGTCCGCCAGAACTGGCTCAGGGCTTACGAGTTCACCACCGACCGGGGCGCGGCCGCATTGAACGACTATGCCCGCTCCAACGATCCCTTCACGCGCGTCGGCCGCCAGCAGGTAGCCGTCGAAGTATCGAGCATCATCCGGGCGTCGCCGGACAGTTTCCGTGTGGCCTGGACCGAGCGGCACTACGAGAACGGCCAACTCTCCACCACCGAGCGATGGACCGCGATCCTGACGGTCGTGATCCAGACCCCGCGCAATGCCGAGCGGCTGCGCACCAATCCCCTCGGAATCTATGTCAACGCGATCAACTGGTCGCGGGAGATGAGCCAATGACCGCCACGACTTTCCGCAAAGCCGGGCTTCCGGTTTTCCGCAAACCCGCCTTCGCGGCTTTGCTGCTTTCCGCCGCCATGCTGGCCGGCTGCGCCACCAACCGGACGCCGCAGTTCAGCTACGACGCCGATGTGCCGCCGGTGCCGACCGTGCAGGCCGCCGCAGCCGACACAACGCCCCGGCCGCTGCACGTCCCGCCCGCCTGGACCGTGGCGCGCGGCGGCGAGGCGGCGGGCACCGCGATCGCCCGTGTCGAAAACGCCAATGCCGCCGCCCGCGTCGAGCCGCGCCGGGAAGGCTATTACAATGCCATCCAGATCTATCCGTGGAGCGAAGGCGCACTCTATCAGGTTTACGCATCGGTCGGGCAGATCACCACCATTGCGCTGGAACCAGGCGAGAGCCTGACCGGCGCGGGGCCGATCGCGGCCGGTGACACCGCAAGATGGATCATCGGCGACACCGAGAGCGGATCGGGCGCAAACCGCCGTGTGCATGTGCTGGTGAAGCCGACCCGGGCGGACATCGCGACCAATCTCGTCATCACCACCGACCGGCGCATCTACATGATCGAGCTCCGCGCGCGGGAGGCGCTCTATATGCCTGCCGTGGCATGGGCGTACCCGGCACCGCCGCCGGGCAGCCGCACGACTGCGCCGTCGGTCCCCGTCATCCCGGCCGAGGCCGCGCGCAACTATCGTTATGGCTTGCAGGCGCAGGGCAGCAGCCCGCCATGGCGGCCGGTTTCCGTCTTCGACGACGGCAGGCGCGTCTATGTCGTCTTCCCGCGCGGCATCGTGCAGGGAGAGATGCCGCCTCTGTTCGTCCTTGGATCGGACGGCGAACCGCAGATCGTCAATTCCCGCATCCACCAGAACGTCCTGA
Source organism: Paracoccus sp. P2 (assembly GCF_046335115.1). Taxonomy (NCBI): domain Bacteria; kingdom Pseudomonadati; phylum Pseudomonadota; class Alphaproteobacteria; order Rhodobacterales; family Paracoccaceae; genus Paracoccus; species Paracoccus sp. P2. The sequence continues at coordinate 67,604 of NZ_JBGOSN010000004.1, forward strand.
TCGTGGACCGCCTGTTCGGCGCGGCCGAGCTGCGCCTCGGCAGCGGCGATCGCCAGCAGGTGGTCAGGATCGTCCGCGTCGAGCAGACGCGGGCCGCAGCCCAGCCAGACGGTGCGACCACGGGAGGATCACCCTCATGAGCGATACCGGCACCACCGCTCCCATGCGGCTGCGCGCCGAGCCGCCGCGCGTCACCCGCCTGTCCCGCAAGGTGCTGGCAGGCGCCGGAGCCGTCGCCCTTCTCGGCATTGGCGGGGCACTGATCTACGCCCTCCAGACCCGCGACGCAGGACCGGGCGGCGGCGAACTCTATTCGACCGAGAACCGTCCCACGGCGGATGGGCTGGCGGGTTTGCCGCGCGACTATACCGGCCCGATCCTTGGACCGGCGTTGCCCGGCGATCTCGGCCGCCCGATACTTGAGGCCGAGAGGCGGGGACAACCGGTCGCGCCACCGACCATCACGACGCCCGCCGTTGATCCAGATGAGCAGCGGCGTCTCGCCGAGGAAGAAGCCGCTCGTCTGAGCGGCGTGTTCTTCCAGTCTGGCCCGCGGGCTGGAGCGACGCCGGGAACGACCATGCCCGGCCTCGCCGGTCTCGATCTCGGTGGTCAGGCTCCAGCGCAGGATCGTCATACCGCTTTTCTCAACGGGCCTGTGGACCGGCAAACCGTCGCCCCGGATCGCGTCGCACCACCGGCGTCGCCCTATATCCTGCAGGCCGGAGCGGTGATCCCGGCGGCGCTTATCACCGGCATCCGCTCCGATCTTCCCGGCCAGATCACCGCCCAGGTGACGGAAAACGTCTATGACAGTCCGACCGGCAGCTTGTTGCTGATCCCGCAGGGCACACGCATCATCGGCCAGTATGATGACGGTGTGACCTTCGGCCAGCGCCGCGTGTTGCTGGTCTGGAATCGCCTGATCCTGCCGGGCGGCCGTTCCATTGTCCTTGAGCGCCTGCCGGGTGCGGATGTTTCCGGCTACGCCGGCCTTGAGGATGGCGTCGATTATCATTGGTGGGATCTGATGAAGGCCGCAGGGCTGTCCACGCTGCTCGCGGTCGGAACCGAACTTGCCACCAGCGACGAGGACCGGCTTGTTCGAGCTATCCGCGACGGAGCGCAGGATACCGTCAATCAGGCGGGCCAGCAGATCGTCCAGCGCCAGTTGCAGGTCGCGCCAACGCTCACCATCCGGCCCGGTTTCCCGGTCAGGATCATCGTCACCCGCGACCTTGTATTCGAGTCGGCAGGAGGTTGACCATGACCAAGCTGAAACTCGGCCCGCTGACGGACGACAAGCCCGTGAAGATCACGGTGGAACTGCCCGCGCCGCTTCACCGCGATCTGATCGCCTATGCCGAGGTACTGGCCCGCGAGAGCGGCCAGTCCGCCGCCGATCCCGTCAGGTTGATCGTGCCGATGCTGGAGCGGTTCATCGCAACTGACCGGGCCTTTGCGAAGGCGCGGAAAGCCCGTTCATGAATTGTTCGGGAGCTTGGCCGGGCCGGTCGCCGCGATCATTTCCATGAGCGAGTCGATCACGCTCTGCGTCGAGTCCCACTTTTCTGCAGGATCGAGCCGGCGATTCTGCAGGTTCAGACTGACCGCCCCATGGATCGTTGACCAGAACATGAAACCGTAGCGCTGCGGGTCCGCACCCGGCAAGTAGCCGCGTTCCTGACACAAACGAAGCGCTGTCAGCAGCAGACACAGGATCTGTCGTCCGGCTTTGCTTGACCAGGGATCATCGCTGGCTCCAAGTGTCTGCGGCGGCGAGAACATCAGCCGGTACAGAGTGGGATTGTCGAGGGCAAAGCGCGCATAGGCATAGGTGCCGTCGCGCAAATAGCCGAGCGGATCGCCGCGCGTCTGCTCGAAGATCGCGAACTTCTCACAGTAGAGCCGTCCGAAGCCTTCCTCGCGCACCGCACGCAGCAAAGCATTCTTGTTACGGAAATGGCCGTAAAGGGCCGGCGCCGTGCATCCCACGGCTTGTGCCACAGCCGTCAGTGGAACACCGAAGTCACCCTGCTGTGCCAGCAGGCGGATCGTTTCCTCGACCGCGCGGCGAGGAATATCAAGTTCCTGCTCCTTCCTGGGCCGAGCCATCGGGATCCCTGCTGCAACTGTACGTGAAAACTGAATGCGATTTATTTTTTTCGTTGACGGAGCCGATGTCAAGCAGCACCATCCCAAGAACTGAATGATATTAAGTTTGAGGCGAAGAGGAGGGGAGATGGTCGCGTACGAATCTGGGCATCATGGCGCGCGCCTCTCTTGTGGCATGCGCCGGTGCCCTCGTCGGCAGGCTGCAAACGAGCGCCGGCCAGAAGCCAACTGCGGTTCGGGATGATGCGTCATGCCTGCGCGTCGGAACAGGGACGCCCCATCTGGTAGCTCCGTCCTCGCGCGTATTGTCGAGGGCAGCGCCGGTAAGAACACAATCCGGTTGCGCCAGTTGCGGCATTTCCTTGCATCGGCGGACCACGGGAGTTTCCGCAAGGCAGCAATCGCGCTCGCCATCAATGCATCATCGGTCAGCCGCCAGATCCGCGACCTTGAGGATGAATTGGGTGCTTCTCTTTTCATACGACATTCGGGCGGGGTGCGGCTGACAGTCGCCGGGCAGGAGTTTCTGCGCAGCGCCCGGCATGCCCTTCGGCAGATCGACATCGGCGTGACAAAAGTCGCTGCGGTTGGCCGGGCTGACCGGGGGCTACTCAAGGTCGGAATTTTCTCGTCGCTGGCGTCGGGGTTTCTGTTTGACCTCCTGCGGAAGTTCGGGAGGCACCATCCGACGGTTCAGATCGACCTCATGGACGGAAATCCTGCCGAGCATGTCGCGGCTGTCCGGAAGTTGGACCTGGACATCGCCTTCATTACCGGAACCGCTCGCTGGGATGGCTGCGAAACGGAGCATCTCTGGTGCGAACGGGTCTTTGTCGTGCTGCCGACCGACCACCCGCTGGCTGCCAAAGCCCAACTCGGATGGCCTGATCTGACAGGTGAACGCTTCATCGTGAGCGATGTCGCACCGGGCCAGGAGATCCACGACTACCTGGTCGCTCACCTTGCTGGTCTCGGTCATCACCCTGACATTCACTCCCAGCATGTGGGCCGCGACAACATCCTGTCGCTGGTCGCGGTCGGTCGTGGCCTCACCTTGACGAGCGAAGCCACCACCGTCGGGCAATTTCCGGGGATCGCATTCCGGCAACTGGCGGACGAAGTGTTGCCGTTCAGCGTGGTCTGGTCTGATCAAAACGATAACCCGGCCTGCCGACGATTGCTCAGCATGGCTCGCGCGATGGGGAAAGCTTCTGTGCTGTCACAACCACCTCCCTGAGGATGGCAACCCTCGAAGCAAGAATGTCGTGGGGCTTTCCTCTGGCTCGCGTGCTCTCGAACAGCAACCACCTTCAGATCCGACGGATAGTCTCACCTCCGCCGGATGCGCGCCACGAAAGCCCGGGCGCTCGCCCCCTTCGGACGACATTCGCAGTGGAAACAACTATCAGGAACCCCTGTTTCGATCATGACGTGCGACGATCCACTGGCCGAGCGCCTTCACCTCGGCAGCGCTGAAGCCCGTGGCCATCGCATCGGCAGTGCGCTGCATCATCGCCCGATCGTCCGGGGCCGTGGACTTCGCAGGCCAGGACGATCGAAAGTGCTCGCAGGCATGGCTGAACCCGGCCGCCCAGTCCCGCATGGCCATCTGGCTGCGTCCGGATATCGCGCCCGTGAATTCCGCAGGCTCGTTCGCCTGGTCCGCGCAGGCGTTCGCGCGCATCAGGATCAGATCGGCGAAGCGCTGGATACTGTCCTGCGTCAGGTTTCCAACGGCGCTGCCGAGGATTTCGGGCAGCCAGCTGTTGGGTGCGATCACCTTCGGCGCGACGGTCACGGACATCAGGAACCCGTCGATCCAGTCTGCCGTAATCGCCGAGCCTTTCACGAGGCGCGCCAGTTCGCCCTTCCGCTCCGGCTTTGGCGCCTCTGCTTCCGCCTCTTCCACCCATTTCTCAAGCGTGGTGTCCTGATCCACGTTCGGGTCGTCGAATAACCACGCCTCGATTGTCTGGTCGTGGACATCGGCCATGACTGGGATCTTCTTCAGATCGCGTCCTTCGAGGAGCGCCATCGCCGTGGCCGTGAAGCTGTTGGCGTCCGGGTGGTCGGCTGCCGCCAGCACATCGGCCGCCCGCCCGACAAGTCGCGCCCAGAAGTCGCGTCGGGTCTCAAGCCATCGCCACAGCGCCGAGTCCAGCGCGCGCGGGCTGTGGCGGCCCTCGAGCACCTCATGCGCATGATCGCTTTCCTCGAACCAGCTCTGGACGATCTCATGACGATCCCACCAGCCTTCGCTAGCATTGATCAGCTTGCCTCGCGCCTGCGCCGAGAGGTCGCGTATACGTTCCGACGCGGGCAAGGCAGAGATCATGGCTTCGGTCGTGACGGCTTCAGGTCGCAGCTTGTCGAGGCCGCAGAGTTCCGCCACCTCGATGAGCCCCGGGGCCGGGGGCAGTTCTGCTGCCAGGCCATCGGCCAGCGCCATGCCGATACTGCCTTCGAGCCAGGAGAGGGGCACCTTGACCGCGCCGGTTTCCTGGCTGATGCGGCTGATCAGCGCCTTCTGTTCGCTTGCCGACGTGCAGGGCACGGTATAGGCGTCCTTGACCCCGTGGCCCTGTTTGAAGAGCAGCATCGCGGTCTTGCGGCTTCCGCCCGATTGCAGCGCGACCATGACGCTTTGCGCGCCGCCGCCATCGGGCAGTGTGGCCATGACCGAATGGATAGTCCACGGCTTGGCTGACGCGCCGGTCGCCAGACCCGACCGCATGGCGAGTTTCAATGCCTTGTCCACCGAGGCGCGGGCCTCGTCCTGAGGCATCCAGCTGCGCAGGATCACCATCTTGCCCGCTATCTCCTGCGAGAGCGTGCCTGTCGCGGCGCGTTCGCCCAAGGCGTGCGCCGCCGCAGCGCGGATCTGCGCTGACGGATCGAGCAGCCAGAAACATGCCAGCTTCGCGTGGATCGGCTCCGATCGTCCAACCGACCATGCAATGACATGCTGACGCATTGCCGACGGCATTGCTGGGAACGTCTCGGTCAGCGCTGCATGCAGCGCGAGCGCATCGCCTTCGGTCTGCTCGATCAGACTGCGGAACAGATCTTCCAGCGCCGCCTCCGCCGCGACACGATCCTGCGGGGCAGGACTAGGCGCTGCGAGCATCATATCGGCGGCAGAAACCTCCAGAGATGTGGGTGCGGGCAGTCCGTTCGTGGTCCATGCGCTTGCAAGGAGCAGGCGGTGGAAGGGGCTCAGGCGCCCCTGGCCAGAAGCCAGTTCGACCGCATCTGCCACGGCCTCTAGAAAGGTATCACCTCGCTTCTTTCGGTTCTCCCTAGCGATACGTGCGGCATCCAGTGCCGATGCCAGCAATTCGGTGAGTGGCTCCAGCTCCGGGGCACTCTCCTTCGTGGCGCAGAGCTTCGCGACCAGACGGCCACCCAATGCTGGCCGATGCAGCATCGAAAAACTTGCGCGGTCGAGAACCTCGCCGCGCGCACTATCATCGTCCTGCAGCCGCGACAGTTCCGCCAATGCTGTCTCGATCGGTCCTTCCGACACGTATCCCCACTTTCTGAATCGCGCCCTTATATTTTTCGCAGCCTATTCGCCGGCCGTGGGATTGTCACCGACGCGAGCACTGAGAGCGGCACTTATTGGCCCAGAACAGGTCCGACCCGTCGTCGTTGGCCACAGGTCCAGACCGGAACATCGATGCTGACGCGACGGTGACCACAAGTTATGGTGCCCCATGACCTTTGCCTTCTACGATCTGGAGACGACCGGCACTTCCCCTGCATTCGATCAGCCCCTGCAATTCGCTGCCATTTTGACGGATGATGCGCTCGCGGAGATCGAGCGCGTCAATTTGCGTTGCCGCATCGCGCCGCATGTCATTCCGTCGCCTTGGGCGCTTGCAGTTACCGGGGTGCGCCCGGCGCAGCTCCTAGACCCGGCTTTGCCGACGTTCTTCGAGCTTGCGCAGCAAATCGGCGCGCTGATCAAGCGCTGGTCTCCCGCGATCTGGACCGGTTTCAACAGCGTCCGCTTCGATGAGGAAATGCTGCGCCAGGCCTTTTATCAGAACCTGCAGCCCGACATCTTCGCCACCCAGTTCAACGGCAACACGCGCTTCGATGTGCTGACCGCGCTCTATGCCGTCTGGTATCGTCAGCCTGACCTGTTTGAGTGGCCGGTCGAGGTGGACGGCAGGTTACGCTTCAATTTGGACCGCATAGCGCCGCTGAACGGCTTTGCTGCACACGATGCGCATGATGCGCTCGGCGATGTCGAGGCGACCATACACATCGCCCGCCGCATCGCCGACCGTGCCCCGGCGCTCTGGGCAGAATTGCTGGCCAACCGGGACAAGGCGCATGTTCAAGCCAGCCTTGAAACCTACCAGCCCATGGCGCTGGTGGAGCGTTTTGGCGGCGGCCCGCCGCACGCGACCGTCGGCTGCTTCTGTGGCATGTCGGCCAGCAACGCCAATCAGGCGGCCTTCTTCGATCTTGATGCCACTGATCCGGCAGATCTCCTTGCGGTCGATGACGCAACGCTCTTTGCTGCCGTCGATGCCATACCCAAGGTCATCCGGGCCTTCTCGATCAATAAGTCACCCGCTTTACTTTCGGTCTCGACGCCCAGCGCTATCCAGGTGCAGCGGGCACATGTGATCGCTACTGCTCCTGACTTCCGGGCGCGGGTCGCGCAGGCGCTGGCCGCCCGCTTCCCCAAAGATCCTGCGGCACCGCTGCCTCCGGTAGAAAAGCAGATCTATGACGGCTTCTACGGCCATGCGGACAAGACTCTCCTTGCCAAGTTCCAGCCTGCGGACTGGCGTCGACGGCAGGAGATCGTGTCCAGTCTTGCAGACCCCCGCCTGCGCCAGCTCGGCCGCCGCCTCGTCGCGTTTCACGCGCCCGATCTGCTCTCGACCGAAGAGCGCGGGCAATACGAGGCATGGTTGCGGGGGCGCTGGTCTGCACCGGAGGACCGGGAGACTGAATGGATGACCACGGTTCGCGCACACGCTGCTCTGGACGAGATGCGGGCCGATGAAGGGCTCGATCTGGGACTTGTCGCCGAGATCGAGATATTCCTGCAACAGTTTGGTCTGCCGGAAAGCTAACGATCAGAGGCTGTTCAGCTACCAGAATCATTTTATTGCGAGGGACTAATTTATGGTTCTATACTCGCAACAGGTGAAGGAAAGGCTCGGTGTGCCCCGCAGACAGATCAAACAGCTGAACTGGGGTGCGGAGCGGCGTAACGAGTTCATCGAATTCCGGGTGTTCTGGCATGGCCGGATCAATCGCTCGGACCTGATGGAAACTTTCGGCATCTCACTCCAGCAGGCATCCCTCGACCTGACGGGCTATGCAGAGCGGTGGAAGCGAAACCTCGTCTATGACAAGAGCCAGCGTGCCTATGTCCGGGGTCGGAGCTTCAAGCCGCATTTCATAAAGCCTTCCGCCGAGGACTATCTCGCTCAGCTGCGTGCCCTCGATCAGGGCCTGGTCTCGCGCGAGCAGAGCTGGATCTGTCTGTTTCCAGGCTATGGAACCACGCCGACACCCGCGCGGGGGATTGCGTCCGAAACCCTGCGCGAGGTGTTGACCGCCATTCATGAGCCATCGGCTCTTGAGGTAACCTACCAGTCGATGTCGCGCCCCGAGCCAAGCGCGCGCTGGATCGAGCCGCACTCACTGGCCTTCGACGGGTTTCGCTGGCACGCCCGTGCGTTCTGTCAGAATGACCAGGTGTTCAAGGATTTCCTGCTCTCCCGGATTGTCGAAACAGGCAAGCACGGGCCGGTCACGGCCGACCCTCAGAGTGATGTCGATTGGCACACGGAGGTCATCCTGGAAATCGGGCCGCATCCTGATCTTTCTCCAACGCAACGTCGTGCGATCGAGATGGATTATGGGATGGAGAACGAGCGCGCGCAGATTCCTGTGCGCAAGGCGCTGCTGTTCTATGCGCTCAAGCGTCTCGGCCTCGACACGGACCCGGCGGCGCGGCGGCCGCAGGACCAGCAAATTGTACTGATCAGCCAGAATTCCCTGCCAAAGGTCTACGCATGAACCCCACTGAAATTTACGAGGCCTTGGCCAATCTTGCGAGCAAGCCCTTCGATGCTGCGGAATTTCCCTTCGAGTTCGCCTTGGCGACCGACAACGCACCCGCGACGATCGCGAAGCTCAAGGGCGGCACCTACAACAAGTCCGACATTCCCGATGGGGTGCTTCTGAACCAGAAGTTCCATTTTTCCCCGGCACTGCCCGGCATGAGCGCGGCGTGTCTGGATGCCTTGCGGGCCAGCAAGCGAAACGCGAAGCACCGGCCCGCTATTCTGATCGCCACAGACGGACAAGAAATCGCCGCCGAGCATCCAAAGTCCGGCGACACCCTTTATTGCGCCTTTTCGGAACTTGGCGACCGCTTCGGCTTTTTCCTGCCCGCCGCCGGGAAGGAACGCTACCGCGCGGCCGAGGAGAACCCGGTTGACGTCAAGGTCGCGGGCAAGCTGGCCAAGCTTTACGACGCGCTGATCCGCAAGAACCCGGACTGGGCAGAAAAGGCGCGTCAGCATGACATGAACCAGCTGATGACCCGGCTGATCTTCTGCATGTTTGCCGAAGATGTCGGTATCTTCCCCGAAAATCAGTTCAGCCGCCTGATCTTCACCCATGCCGGCGACCGGGGTGAAGGGATGCGTGAGGTGTTGATCAACGCTTTCACCGCGATGAACACGCCTAAGCCGGACAGAGGCGGGCTGCCCGCCTGGACGCGCGAGTTCGAATACGTCAACGGCGGCCTCTTTGCCGGCCGCATCGACGCGCCGGTGTTCGACGTGACCGCCACCCGGTATCTCAAGGATGTCTGTGGCGAGACCTGGACCGGGATCAACCCGGACATCTTCGGCTCGATGATCCAGTCGGTGGCGAACGCCAAATTGCGGTCGGAACTGGGGATGCACTATACCAGTGTCCCGAACATCATGAAGGTGCTGGGGCCGCTGTTCCTTGATGATCTTGATGCCGAAATCGAAAAGGCTTGGGGGCGCGAGCGGGCCTTGCGGCAGGTGCTGGAGCGGATCGGGAAAATCCGGGTGTTCGACCCGGCCTGTGGCTCGGGGAATTTTCTTGTCGTCGCCTATCGGTCCCTGCGCGAGCGCGAGATCAGGATTCTGACGCGGCTTGCCGAACTGACCGGCGGTGCCCAGACCGAAATGTGGTCGGTGGTGCCGATCCGGAACTTCTATGGCATTGAACTGACCGATTTTGCCGTGGAAACGGCCAAGTTGGCGCTGTTCATCGCCGAGTATCAGGCCAACGCCCTGTTCAAGGAGGCGTTTGGCCGCAAGCCCGCCGACCTGCCGCTGAGGGACGCAGCGAACATCATCTGCGACAACGCGCTGCGGGTTGACTGGGAAACGGTCTGCCCGCCGCCGGAGGATGGCGGCGAGGTGTTCATCGCGGGGAATCCGCCCTGGATCTGGTCCAACGAGCAATCGGAGGTCCAGAAATCAGAAATGCGGGATATCTTTGCCGCGCGGATGAGCACATTCGGTACTCTCGACTATGTGTCGGGTTGGTTGATGAAGGCAGTCGATTACGTAGCCGAAAACGGAGCAAATTGCGCACTGGTGACGACGAATTCTATCACACAAGGACAATCAGTACCTTTCCTTTGGCCCACCTTGCTCGAACAAGGTGTTGAGCTTTGCTTCGCGCATTCAACCTTTCAGTGGTCAAACAATGCGTCCGGAAATGCCACAGTTGATGCCGTAATTCTCGGATTTTCGCGGAAAACCGATGCACCCAAACGCTTTTTCCATGACGGGTTCGAAGAAAAATGCTCGGTGATCTCACCCTATCTCATCCCGAACATTGACGTTATCGTCGAAAAATCGAGTACGTCGCTCTTTGGGCTTCCGAGCATGGAGTACGGAAGCAAGCCGATTGATGGAGGCCAACTGATTCTGTCACCCGAAGAGGCGAGTGACCTTCGAAGCTCCCATCCCGAAATCGGGCACTTGATCAAGCGGGTCTACGGTTCGGATGAACTTATTTATGACCGCATGCGGTATTGTCTTCATATTGATGACGCTGATTTGCCCTTGGCCCTAAGTGTTCCCGAAATCTCCCGCCGTATCGAAAATGTGCGCGGGACACGACAGAAGAGCACGGATGCCGGTGCCCGAAAGGCAGCGCAACGAGCGCATCAATTTCGAGAGCACCGCGCGCAGAAGATTTCTGCGATTTACCTGCCTGCGGTATCTTCCGAAAATAGGCTCTATCTGACACCTATCATCGTTGGCACCAACGATGCCTGCACCAATCGCAACTTCGTCCTTTACGACGCGCCCGAGTGGTGCCTGTCGATCCTTTCCTCGACCCTTCACCGGCTCTGGGTTCTTACAGTCTGCGGCAAGCTGCAGAAGCGTCCTAACTATTCCAACACCCTCGGCTGGAACACCTTCCCGGTCCCGAAATTCACCGGCGATCAACTGGCCGCCCTGACCGCCTCGGCCATGGCCATCCTGCGCTGTCGCTATGGCCATTACCCGGCGACCATTGCCCAGCTTTATGATCCCGACAAGATGCCCGACGATCTGCGCGCCGCCCACAAGGCGAACGATGACCTGCTGGAAAGCATGTATATCGGCCGCCCGTTCCGCAATGACACCGAGCGGCTGGAGCACCTGTTCAAGCTCTATGCCGCGCGGGCGAAGAAGCTGAAGAAGGGGACCGCCTGATGTCCGATTTCGTTCGCGTCACCTATGGCCAGACCGGCAAGACGCAGGTGCCGAACCCGATGGGCATGCGCCCCATGCAGGCCCGGGTCTATGACGCCCGCGCGGCCCAGTTCATCCTGCTGAAGGCGCCGCCCGCCGCCGGGAAATCCCGCGCGCTGATGTTTGTGGCACTGGACAAGCTGGAAAACCAGGGGGTGGGCAAGGTCATCGTCTGCGTCCCGGAAACCTCGATCGGCGCCTCGTTCCGGTCAACCGACCTCACGTCGCACGGGTTCTTTGCGGACTGGCAGGTGGACCCGCGCTGGAACCTCTGCCTGAGCGGTGCCGAGGAAGGCGCGACCAGCGGCAAGGTGCGCGCGGTGCGCGACTTCATGGCATCCGGGGACCGGGTGCTGGTCTGCACCCATGCCACTTTCCGTTTTGCCTTCGATGAGATCGCCGAGGACGAGGGGACAGCGGCCTTCGACGATTGCCTGATCGCCATCGACGAATTCCACCATGTCAGCGCCGGGGATGACAACCGGCTGGGTGAAATCCTGCGGCGTATCCTGAACCGGGGTCAGGCGCATGTGATGGCGATGACCGGCTCCTATTTCCGGGGCGACAGCATCCCGGTCCTGAGGCCCGAGGATGAGGCGCGGTTCCGGTCGATCACCTACAGCTATTATGAGCAGCTGGACGGCTATCGGTTCCTGAAAAGCCTTGGAATTTCCTACAGTTTCTACCGGGACCAGTATATCAGCGCGATCCCCGAGGTGCTGAACCCGGAGCTGAAGACGATCATCCATATCCCGCACCGCGGCTCGGCCGAGGCCTATGACGCCAAGCAGTCCGAGGTGGGGGCGATCCTGAGTTGCATCGGCGAGGTGATCGGCCGGGAGGAGGCGACCGGATTCGATCTGGTCCAACTCCCCGATGGGCGCGTTCTGAAGGTGGCGGACCTGGTGGACGACGGGCCGGAGCGGGATCTGGTGAAGGCCTCGCTGACCCGCGAGATTGTCGGGCCGGACGGCAAGCGCGACGATGATGCGGACCGGGCCAAGGTGGACCTGATCATCGCCCTCGGGATGGCGAAAGAGGGGTTCGATTGGGTCTGGTGCGAACATGCGCTGACCATCGGCTATCGTTCGTCGCTGACAGAGATCATCCAGATCATCGGTCGCGCGACCCGCGACGCCCCCGGCAAGCGCCATGCCCAGTTTACCAATCTGGTGGCGGAACCCGGTGTCGAGACCGGCGTGGTCACGGACGCGGTCAACGACATGCTGAAGGCGATCTCGGGGGCGCTCCTGATGGAGCAGGTCCTGCAACCGAACTTCCGGTTCTACAGGCGCGAGGATGGCGATACCCGACCTCCCGTCGAGGTGGACGGCGAGGGCCGGGTTCATATCGGCATCGGTGGCTTGATGGCCCCGCCGACAGACCGCGCGCGGGCGATCGTCGAGAATGACATGCACGAACTGGTGGCGCAGGCGTGCCAGCAGATGGACCGGCGCACCGTCGCGGATGACGTGGCCCCGGAGGTCGCGACCCAGTTAGTGCTGACCAATATCATCGAGAGGACGTATGAAGACCTGACCCCGGATGAAACCGAGGCCATCCGGCAAGACCTGGCGGCTCGGATGAACATCGCCGCAATCGCGCGCCGAATGGCTCAGGAAGAGATGGAAAGCGGCGAGCAGCAGCCCGTCGAGGATAGCGACGCGGACGATGAGCGGTCGCCGGATGCGCTGAACCTGATCCGGATGGTGAAGAAGTTCATCAACGTGCGCGAACTGGACATCGACCTTATCGACTCCATCAATCCGTTCCGGGAAGGGTTCGATATCGCCTCCAAGGCGCTGGACACCCCGCTGCTCCAGCAGATCCAGAGCGCAATGGTCGCTCAGCGCGTCCAGATGACCGAAGAGGAGGCGCTGGTCCTCTGGCCCCGGATCAAGCGGTTCACTGCCCAGGAAGGGCGCCCCCCAAACCCCAACTCGCCGGACGATCTGGAACGTCGCCTTGCAGAGGCCCATGCCTACATCCGCACGAAAAAGGCGGAGCGGATGCGCGCTGCTCAAGGGGGGGCGTGACGGATGCCGCGATACAGATCGATCGAAGAAGTGCTTGAGGAAGAGGATGAACTGGGGCTTCTGAACATAAACCTGCGGCCCCGCGCTACCCGATCACCTGAGCGGGAGCGGGATGCCCAGTTGGTCACGGAGGTGAACGCATTCTTTGAACGGCATGGCCGCGTCCCGGATGCGGCGGCGACAGATCATGACGAGATGCGTCTTGGCATGATCTGGAGCCGGCTGGTTGCCAAAGGGGATGCCCCCGATCTGTTGGATGTCGATCGCAATGGTCTTTTGTCTGGCGGACGATTTGAACTGGTGCCCGAACCGTTGGCAGCGGAACACAACTGGCGCGACGATGTGGATAACGACGAAGTGCCTGCTTCTCTTGATGACATCTTTGACGACGAGGAACTCGACGTTTCAGAGGCATTGACCGTGATCCGAAACGTGACCCCGGCGGAGGAACGGCTGGTTCCGGATCACCGGGCCGAGTTCTACCCCTGTCACGATTTTGACCGCTTCCGCGCGATGTTCGAGGGAACCCAGGCCGCGCTGGAGGCCGGCGACCGTGAGGTGCGCCCGATCAATCCGAATGAGGAGGTCAGAGTCGACGAAGGTTCCCTCTTCATTCGAAAGGGCTTGCTGACCTATGTCGCCGAGAAGGCGGAAATGACCGCTCGCGCAGGAAAACGCGATCACAGGCTCCGCATCATCTTCTCAAACGGCACGGAGAGCGATCCGCTCTTGTCGTCCTTCCGAAAGGCGCTCGCAGACGATCCTACCTCCCGCGCAATCCACAGGCACGGCATGGGGGCGTTGGATCCCGATTGGGAGGCAGACCGGATCGATCTGACTGGGACCGTTTACGTGCTTCGGAGCAAGTCGAACGAACCACAAATCGTTGAAGTGCGGAATATACTCCTGAAAATTGGAGTGACGACACAAGAGGTGCGCCGCCGGATTGCCGATGCGCGCAATGATCCGACCTTCTTGCTGGCTCCGGTCGAGGTCGTCGCCACCTATGATCTCGTCAATCTGTCCTGGCGAAAAGTGGAGGGACTCCTGCACCGATTCTTTGATGCTGCCCGTCCGCGAGACCTGTGGATCACGGACCGTTTCGGCCGAAAGGTCTATCCGCGGGAATGGTTCTACGTTTTGCCGGAGCACGTGAGCAGGGCGGTCCAGGCAATCAAGGACGGCACCCTTCACCAGATTGAATACGATCCGGAAACACAATCAATCCGGAAGAAAACCTGAGAGACCTGACAAATTCTTTACACCGACAAGGTGCCACAATGACAATGCGTAATCCCCCGAAAGTAAGGGGCTGAAAAGCAGAATTTTCTCGGCTTGATGCGCGAGGAGATTTCGAATGAAGGCAATCAGATACACGCGCTCATCGGGCAGATGGGTGCGAACCACTTGGAGAGGACAGGTTCACGTTGTCAGGCATTCTGACCTCGTTCCGACAACAGCCCCAGAAGGGCAGGGTTGATATAGAGATTCTCGCGCCCGACCTTCACCTCCTCCAGCAGCCCTTCGGCAACCAGCGCCTTGAGATAGACCGCCGCAGTCTGGCGTTTGGCGACGCCGGCCTCGACCAGATCACCGATCCGGCAATAGGGGTTCACGAAGATCAGCTCGGCCAGTTCGCGGGAATAGACCTTGGGCAGGTTCTGGCGCATTCGCGCGGCGGTCTGCTCCAGCAGGTCGCGGATCGCGTGGATCCTTGCCGTGGTCCAGTGCGCCGTCGCCCTGACCGCCTCCATCATGAACAGCAGCCATTGTTCCCAAGCGTCCTGCGTGGTGACCTCCAGCAGATAGCGGTAATAGAGCGCCTTGTTCTGGATGATGTGTCGGCTGAGATAGAGCACGGGGATATCCAGCAGCCCCTTGTCCACCAGATAGAGCAAATTCAGCACCCGCCCGGTGCGGCCATTGCCATCGACGAAGGGATGGATCGCCTCGAACTGGTAATGCATCACCGCGAGGCGGATCAGCGGATCGATGTCCTCGGCCTCGTGGATATAGCGTTCCCAGTTGGCAAGCTTGGCGCGCAGCAGATCCTCGCCCTCCGGCGGGGTATAGATCACGGCCCCGGTGGCATCGTTCATCAAGGCGGTACCGGGCGTGCTGCGGATGTCGAGCTCGACACCCTTGATAGTGCGGCAGACCTCGACCGCGAGGGCGGTTGACAGCGGGCGTTGCCGCAGCATCCCGAAGCCCCGGTTCAGGGCGGTGCGATAGCGCAATGCTTCCTTGGTCGCCGGGTCGGCCTGACCGCCGGTGTCATTGGCAAAGCGGAACAGCCGGTCGGTGGTGGTGACGATGTTCTCGATCTCGGAACTCGCCTGGGCTTCGAGCAGCGGGATGGAGTTGATCAGCACCGCCTGGTTGGGGATAATCTGGCCAGAAACCCGCAACGCCGCCAGAGCGGCCCGTGCCTCGATGCAGGCTTTCAGCACGGCTTTGGTCTCGATATCCTGTGCCGGCGGCAGGGCAGGGAGGTCGTTGAACGGGCGGTCCGGGCGGAAGGTCATGTCGATCACCTGGTTCCTGATCGACATGACGGTTTGACAAGTCGAAGACATCGACATGTCGGGAATATGTGTCGACATTTGTAGATTGTATCGACATGGACGATCTGATGCAAGTCGTGCGACGGTTGGGTGACGGGCATCCGAGAGAAGGCCAGCGGTGCGCATCAGCCGACAGGGTAGCAAGACAGTTTGCGTGGGGATGTGGCAGTGCAGGTGATAATGGGTTCAGTTGTTGCTGACAAAACAGTATGTTACACTATGCTGCAAGCTTGGGGATCTGACGTTCGACCAATCGCAAGTATCGTTGGTTGCCTGCCCCCGCAACCATCTCAAATTGCACACCGCCCTCCCCAAAGGAGGGCTTTTTGCGTTCCAGAGAGATCGCAAGGATCCCAGCGAGGTCGCCGCGCACCTCGATCTGTAGCTCACCACTCTCCGGGTCCGGCGTCAGAACGATCTCCTTCACCAGAGACCGCAGCACGTCCGTCGCCTCCATTCGCCTGGCCTCGGAATCCTCCTGAAGCGCCGCATAGAGCTCTTCGACCTGGGCGCGGTAGTGATGCGCCATGTTCGGGTGCAGCAGGGGAGGGGGTTCGTCCGCTTCGGCCAGGAACGCCTTCAACTCCTTTTGCCGCCCCTCCAGCTTGACCATCTTTGCATTGAGCATGTCGGCGGCGCCGCCTTTGAGTATAAGGTTCAGCAGGGTCTCCAGTTCCCGGTCGATCTTCTTGATCTCCGCCTTGGCGGCGTCGATCGAGGCCCGGCCTTCCATCCGCAGCCGGTTCATCTCGCGGGTGAACTCGTCGCAGAACTCCTGGAACAGTTCGGGCTGCATCAGGTTGTGGCGCAGTGCATTCAGGACGCGCGCCTCCAGTGCATCCCGCCGGATGTTCATGTTGTTCTGGCAGGTGCCCTTGTTCCGTCTGGTCGAGCAGCCGACCAGTTGGGCGGAGATCATCGAG
This sequence comes from Paracoccus sp. P2, assembly GCF_046335115.1. Taxonomy (NCBI): domain Bacteria; kingdom Pseudomonadati; phylum Pseudomonadota; class Alphaproteobacteria; order Rhodobacterales; family Paracoccaceae; genus Paracoccus; species Paracoccus sp. P2. The sequence goes on from NZ_JBGOSN010000004.1 coordinate 84,010, forward strand.
TAGCCGCCACCGCAGCAGCCGCATTTGGTCAGCCCCGACAGCAGATACTTCGGTCGCCGCCGGTCGCGGAAATGGTTCTCGACCTCGTCGCCGTCATCCCGCCGCTCGTGCTTGACCGACTTCTGACGCTCCTTGACGGCGTTCCAGAGGTCGTCCTCGACGATGCGCAGTTCCGGCGCCTCCTGGATCACCCATTCGGATTCCGGGTTCGGCCGTGCCTGGCGCTTGCCGGTGTCGGGATCCTTGATGAAGCGCTGGCGGTTCCAGACCAGCTTGCCGACATACATCTCGTTGTTGAGGATGCCGTTGCCGCGCTTCTGGTTGCCGTTGATCGTGCTGAACCCCCAGTCCCCGCCGGAGGGTGCCTCCACTCCGTCGTGGTTCAGTTCGACGGCGATCCGCTTCGCCGACTTGCCGGCGGCATAGTCGCGGAAGATGCGGCGGACGACCTCGGCCTGCACCGGGTTGATGGTCCGGTCGCCCCGGACGGCCTCGCCGTTGCCGTCGAACTTCTTCACCACGTCGTAGCCGTAGGAATTGCCGCCGCCGGACTTGCCGGCTTCGACGCGCCCACGCTGACCGCGCCGGGTCTTGTCGGCGAGGTCCTTGAGGAACAGGGCATTCATCGTGCCCTTGAGACCGACATGCAGCTCGCTGATCTCCCCCTCCGAGAGGGTGAACATCTTCACGCCAGCGTAAGTCATCCGCTTGTAGATGCCGGCGATATCCTCCTGGTCGCGGCTGATCCGGTCCAGTGCCTCCGACAGCACCATGTCGAAGCGTCCGCGCGAGGAATCCAGGACCAATGCCTGAATGCCGGGGCGCTGGATCATGTTGGCGCCCGAGATGGAATGGTCGGAATATTCCTCGATCACCTGCCAGCCTTCCTTCTCCGCCCGCAGGCGGCACATGCGGAACTGGTCGGCGATCGAGGCATCGCGCTGCTGGTCGGAAGAATAGCGGGCGTAGACGGCAACCTTCATGACCGGGCTTCCACAAGATTCATGAGCGCGATGCAGGGTGATCCTTCAACTGCTGTTCGTAAAGACCACGCGCTGCCCGACGGGCGAGGACACGGACCAGGGCGAGGAGCCGGGGATCGGGGCCGTCCCGCGAGGCCGCGAGCGTCAGTTCGGGCTTGCCGAACTCCGCCTCCGCCCTGCTGTCGATGTCGGGTTGCTGTGCCATGCCCGTGCCGATCCCAATGACCTTGCAGCAAGTCTATGCAGCAATTCCAAATGGTTACAGAGAAGCGTCGGGCGGCGTTCGGGTGACGATAGAGGGCAGGATCGGGCATTGGCGTAGTCCTGAGCAGCATGGCGTCGCACAAATACTGGTGCGACACTGTGCGAATATGCGGCTCGCCAAGGGATTTGAACATCTGCTCGCACAGCAAGACGTTCCAGCCATGTCCTGTAGGTAGTCTAGCGCAGAGATGGCGTCAGTGGCAATATGCGGACGAGACGGCAGTCGGACTTGGCGGTCTGGCGTAGTGCAAGAAGGGCAATTCTAGAACGGGATCTCGTCGTCCGTAGCGGCATTCGCTATGTTTCGGTCGGCCTCGATCCGCTCGATGAAGGAAAGCGATGCCAATACGCAATCGATGATAAACTGCGCCTCAGAAACAGCAAGAAGGTCGTTGTCATGTGCGAAGGAGCGTTTGTTGCGCGCATCGTTGAGCCCCTCAAAGAGCTTGTGCTGCACGCGCAAGGTCGGCAGTGCGAATTCGCTCACTACACCTTCGGCTCGCACCGCTTTGCCATAAGCACCGAAAATGGCGTGTAGCGGCGTCGATGGATCGACCAATGTACCTCGATCCGCTAGCAGTGCACGGAAGCGCTTTACGCAGTAGGTGTGCATGCGATCGAGCGCCACATCGGGCTTGTTGCCGATCAGGTCGCCAGCGATCGACGCTCGTAGCTTGGGCAAAGTCGTATCGCTCGAGAAGTCCTTGAACGCCTCGTCCAGATTGAGCGATGAGGCGTTCTCCAACTCGTTGGTGAATTGCGCGAGCCACACCTCAAGTCGGCCCTCCTGATCGGAATTGTCTTCCACGAAACCGTCTAGGCTACAGCGATAGTCCCAGAGTGCGCGAAGGACACGAGCAACGAGGCGTGGCTCGGCGACCTCGACAAAACCCCTCAGCGTCTTGCCTTTGCTATCGCCCTCGATCTGATAACGTCTGTCAAAAATATTGAAATCGAAGGTCTCTTCAAACCATTCACTCATAGCCCGATCAGAGAAATTCAGAACGTAACCACCACCACTGTGAAATATTTGGTCGAATGTAATTCTATGGTGAGACGTCAGCCGTCGCGTTCGCCCGAGTATTTTCGGCGGTTTGATAGGAGCTGGAGCGGTGGGTTGCATCATTGCTCAAGATAGTCCGAAGGATACGGGTCGCGCAACTTTGAGAAGGCACAGTAGCTGCTCAGGTATCTGCGCGCGGCCATCGTAGCTTTCCACGTCCGACCCGCAAGCTCTCCACCAGCCTAGTGTCGCCCGGCAAGCGCCCTGAAAAGAGGCTGGGCTTGGGGTCGACCGCCGACTTCGCAAAGGGCGCGACCCGCTGGTAGTCGGGGGTTGCGAGCCAAGTCCGTCCATCCCCCTCATTTGTAACAATCCGGTAGAGGCCTGCGGGCGGAGCCGTCGCGGTGTCGAGCAGGCGCTTGTAGCGTTCCACAGACCATTTCTGGATGCCGCCGCTGAGGGCTTCCGTGCGGAAGCGTGCCCAAAGCGCGGCGGTGTCCGGCGTGGGCCAGTTGCCGGCATCAGTGTAGGCCGTGATTTCGTCGGATTCGAGCCAGGCCCGCATTTCTGCCGGCGTGACGAAAATCGGCCTGGTGTCCTCAATGGCCGCAATTGCCGCACGCCGCGACGGAAGACCCGCGCGGATCAGCATTGCCATCATGAACTGCGGGACGCCGGTTTCCACCGCTGCCGCCGCACTGCCCGCAATCGCGTCCGGCGACCAGCCGAGCGACATGCGGCGGGTGCGGACAGCTTCCAGCGCCCAGACCAGACGATAGGTGAAGGCCTCTTCGACCGCCCTCATGTTCTGCGGCCCGATCTGCGAGACGTCTTCGCCAGAGATCCATGCACGCAGGATGGCTTTCCAATTGACGGGCAGAGCGTTCCGCCTGTCCGGAATGAAAGGCCGCATGAACAGCAGGCGTTCGCCCAGACCTCCGAGAGCGTCGGCGAGTTCGCCAACCTCGCCGCTCAACGCGGCATCGTCGGCCCTGTCGAGCAGTTCGGCCAACTCATCAGCCATGGCGTCGACCGAGAGGCCCGCCTCGAGCCCTACGCCCATTGCGAAATGTCCGCGCCGCGCCTGCGCCGAGGTCGTCTTCCAGATGAGGTCAGCGCGCGCTTCAAATACCTTCATGTGCAGAGGGGCGACGTCCTCGTCCTCGCGGGCGATTTGACGCGCCCAGAGCGATCCCCGGAGGGCTTCGTCCAGCAGCCTTGGGAGATCGGTGCGATCAGCATCCAACGCCTCGATCAGGCCGAACACGGTTGCATCGAGGCGTTCGACAAGCTGCGACAGCGGCTCTTCGTCGATGGTTTCCTCCTTGTCCTCCTCGGCGCCTTCATCATCACCGTCGCCGTTGGCCTCATATTCGACGGCGGCCGCAAGGCGCGCGGCTACTGCAGCCTCTTCGTCAGGCGATCTCCAGGCCTCTCTGGCGTTGGCGAGATATTCCCAGGCGTCGTCACGATCGAGTACGCCTTCACGCGACAGGCGTTCGAGAATCTCGGCAACGATCTGAATGAGGCCACTCTTCAGGGTTCGTGCCTTGGCGGATGCGACCAGAGACCTCCATTCCCTCTTCCGCCAATCGGTCTTGTCGAACATGACATGGACGATCAGGCCCTCGACGTCGACAAAAGCGCGCCCGGCGCGCCCCGCGACGTTCGCGAATTCCTCACCCTTGATCTTCTCTCCGGCCCGATAGAGCGCCGGCACGAGCAGGACGGCGGCGTTCAGGTTGAGCCCTTGGGAGAGCGTCGGCGAAGCGACGATGACTTTCAGCACACCTTCGGACAGGAGGATTTCCAGTTCGCGCAGGAATGGGCTCGGCAGGCGGCCATGGTGAATGGCGACCCCGACCTTCAGGCTGGCGACGGCCGGATGGTCCTCGCCCAACCATTCCTTGCCGACCTCCAATGCGCGTGCGATCGGCGCCTCATCCTCCAGCAGGCTTTCGAGATAGCCGCGCTTGCAGAGATCAACGACCTGCTTGCCGTAGCTCTCGACCCAGTTGGCCTGGGTGGAGAAGATCAGGGTGCGCTTGCCTTGGCCCGCGAACTCCCATGCCGCGAACAGGGTGAGATGCGAATTCTTGCGCGGATAGGGATTTTTCTCCCTGCCGCGCGCAGGCTTCTCTTCGACGAACTTGTCGAGGAAGGGGCCACCATCATCGAGATCGAGCCGAAGCAGCGCGTCCTTGCCTCGCCAAGTCAGGGCGCCGAACCGTTGGCGCGTCGGTCGCCAGTCGGATCGCACCGGCTCGCCGGGTTCATCGGAGCGAATCCAGGCAGTGAGATCATCCAACTCGTCGCCGCTGGGCAGGATGGCGGAGAGGCAGACGATCCGGCGTTCGGCCGAGTCCGCGCGTCGTAGCAGGCGCTGCACCAGCGTCTCGTAGCGGATCTCGCGCTCGCTGGGTCCGATCATGTGGCCTTCATCGAGAACGATCAGGCCGACGTCATCGATCAGGGAAGGATCGCTCCGAAGCGCGAAGTCGAGCTTCTCGGGTGTGGCGATGATGATCTCTCGGCTGCGCAGGGCATCCTCATCGCCAGCAGAAAGTCCGCTGGCGCCGTAAAGAGAGGAGACGCTGAACCCGAGCGGGGCGAAGGTTCTCCGGAAAGAGCGTTCGGTTTGCGCCGATAAGGCGCGCAGGGGTGTGACGATCAGAACCCGGCGCGCTGACGATAGCGTCATCAAAGCTGCGATTTCGGCCACTCGTGTCTTGCCCGCGCTGGTCGGCAGGGCCACGACCAGATCGTCCGTCACGTCGGTGGATCGCCGGGCGGCCTCGCGCTGCGAGGGCCATAGCTCCACTTCGGAGGTTTTGCGGGCATAGAGCGAACCGATGAACAGCCGCCGGAGGTTGGGATATTCATCCTCTGTTCCCGCGGGCGGTTCCGTTGGCAGGTTTCGGTGCAGCGAATGCTGCCAAAGATCGTCGATCAGATGGCGGCAGAGGTTCGAGATCCACCACAACGGGACGTTTTCGGCATTGTCGGCCAGGCTGACAGCGGTAGCCAGCAGATCTCGCGCAGCTTCGACGGGCTCGTCTTCACCTGTCTCCAAGGCGAAGTCGAAGAAGGCGAGAGCCCGGCAGATCGTCGTGTTGAGGATTGTGGAGAGAACCTCATCGATATCGGGGTCCTCGCCGCCAAGCGCTTCGGCGACCTGCCCGTCACCGTGGGTCTCGTCGCCAAGCCAGTCGCGGACGAAACCGCGCAATTGATCGAGATCGCGCAGGATGAGGTGACGGATTGCGGTTTCGCCGGCGGTGGTGTTGATGTCCTCAGCCGTCTCGTTGAAAAGCGAATAGGCGACTGCGGAGTAACCGGCGAGGTGATAGGCAGCGGCGGCTATGGTGCGGCGAAAACCGCGCTCGGGTGCCTCGGGATCGCCATTGCGCACCAGCGCCTCGAAAGCGTTGGCGGCGCGCTCGAACGCCTTGTTGGTCAGGTCTGAGGCGCCGGTTTGCGCGCGTAGCGCCATAGCACCGCGAAGCAGCGCAAAGCCATGTTCGGCAAGGTCGGTTTCAATGGTCGCGCCCAACTGCGGCGCATTCGCGGGCAACACGCCGGCTTCCCTCATCAGCGACCAGGCCGCGCCGCGATAAAGCAATCGGCCGAGAATGCCGTCGGCGGTCGCAGCGGTAAGAAAGGTGGTCAGCTCGTCAGGTGTCTCCAAGGTCTTGTGCCCCTTGGTACATGGCCGCGATGAAGTCCTGATGGTCTTCGACGTGGATGTTTACGACGTAGTGATCGCGATTGGTTCCGGCGGTGTCGAGGTCTTCCTTCAGTGAGGCATGGGGGCCGTTGCCCGACACGGTGAAGAGCATGTGGTCGATACGATCGGCGCGTAGTGCCTTCAGGCCCACCTCGTCGCGGAGGTCACGACCCAGTGCGTTTTCTTCAGGATCGGTGCTCTCCAAAAGGCGGTTGGCGACGAACAGCAGCGAGTCCGGCGTGCAGCGGCCATGGTCGCGGTTGAGTACCTTGCGGGCGCTCGTGACTGTGGCTTTGCCGAGTGTCTTGTTGCTCTTTGCCTCGCCCTTCAGAAGCCAGAGCTTCTCTCCTTTGCCGTCGTAGCCAGCGCCGATGAAGTCGTCGCCGCGCATTGCCATGTTACGGCCATCCTTGTAGCGTAGCCGTCGCACAGGTACGCGCAGGCCGATCTCTTCCTCGACCAGCTCCGTCGCGAGAATTTCGCCGAGGTCTCCGGAGCGCCCCTTGGCCGTCTGCGGCATCGACTCGCTGAGGATCGTGGCGGCGACCTTGTATCCGAGGCGTTTCACATCCTCGGCGATAAGCTCGAGCCGGCCATAGTGGGAGCGGATGGTCTCGACGAGATCGCCGGCGATCTCGCTGCGACCGCCGTCCTTTTCAACATAGGTCCAATAGCGCTTGCGCTTGTCCTTTTCTTTGGTGGACTCGCACCACCGCTCATAGAGCCCCATGCTTCCTCACTCTCTTACTTCGTCGCGCGGTTCACTTGTTCAGCGATACCTGCGCACCTCTCGATCAGCGCCTCGAAGGGCTCGGCGCTCTCAAGCAGCAGCCCGTCCTCGACCATCCGCTCATAGTCCGAGGCCAATGCCGCGCGCGCTTCGCCGCGCGGGACGAGTTGCAGCTTTCCGGCGACGGCTAGGCCATAGTCGACAGCCGTACCATCCGCCGCCTTCTCCGAGAAGAACATGCTCTTGTGCTGTGCAACCGCGTCGGCGAGATCGCGGTCGGCTGCGGCGGCAGTGACGATCCCGGCGTCGTCCAACCGGACAACATCATGCCAATGGCGTGCGAACCGTTCCCCGCGAAGCCGCTCCTGCAGGCAGAAGACATGGATCGCTGTCGCCTTTTCCCAGAAGGTGCGCTCAGTGTGCATCACGCGCGGCGAGGCCGTCGGGAAGGTCACGCCTTCAACCAAGCCCGCCGCATCGCAGGCCACATCACGCGGGCTGGCCGGCTCGCCGGTCGAGCGGGCGCCGAACTCCAGCAGGACGCTGGGCGCGACATAGCCGGACCCGGTCGAGGTCGCCTCATAGTCGATGAAGAGCTTCTCGCCCTCCACCCGTGTCGTGGCGGAAACGCCCTGCGCTCGAATGGCGTCGATGAGCAGCGGCTGCACCGTCCCCGAAACCCATTCCGGCAGGCGCTGGCGCACCACCTTCGACCAGCGCTTTTCTTCGCTGCGTGTTGCGGGCAGGGCCTCGCCATCGTTCCCGACCAGATCGGGCGCGATCGCCCGGATGTCGTAGGTCAGATCGACATCCTCCGAGAAGCGGTGGATGATGCCATAGGCCTTTGAAAGCGATGTTCCTCCCTTGAAGACGAGGTGGGTGCCCAGTTCGGAGCCGAAGAGGGTCTGCATCGCCCAGACGACCCACACATCCTTTTCGAGCAGGTGGGCGGGCCGTCCCGAGCGATCAGCGGCCACCCCGAGCGCATCGCGGCGGTCCTTGGCCGACAGGGAAAGAAAAGCTTCAGCCATGGGCTGCCCTGCCGACGCTTCGGGCAAGCCAGGTCGGGAACTGCGGCGCTGCCGCAACCAGTTCCCCGAAGGCTGTAGGCGGCAGCTTGCGTTTCAGGGCCATGAGCGCCGCTTCCGCGTTCTCCGGCCCGAGCCAGGCCAGGGCACGGACGGCCTGACCCGCGGGACGATCAGCCAGGGCAAGCTGCCAGCGCGGGGCATGCCGCAATTCCACCAGTTGCTTGCCCAGGGTCATCGTGCGGCTGCGGCCCGAAGTCAGATAGACGGAGCGAACCGGCACCTGTGTCGTGAGGCCCAATGTATTCGCCGCCGCCGCACCGTTCGGCACGATGACTTCGCCGCGCTGCACCGCCAGCGCCTCGACTGCCTGTTCCACCGAGGGCGTGCGCGTGCCGAAGCGGCTGGTCACCGGACGCAAATAGACACCGCGCCCGGCCCGGATCAGTTGCCCGCGCTCGGCAAGACGCGACAGGGCCTGATCCACCCCGGCGCGGCTGCCGAGATGGAGCAGGCTCTTCGCTGCCAGCGGCGTTCCCTCGGGAAGCCGCTCGGCATGCGCCAGTATCTGTTCGGTCAGACGTTGCATGGCAAATCTCCTGTCAGAAACATATGCAGTTTTCTGACAGTTTTCAATGTGGAGAGTCCGACAGAGGGAAAGGGGTCCGGCTTGGAGTAGAAGGCGCGTGTGACGATGTCGAACGGTACTTATCGCGTGCGAGCCGACAGATGGATTATGGGGAAAGGTCTTCCCCCTGGCCGGCACTGCGTTGCCGGCGCACCCCCTTCTGCGGGGGAGACCCCCGCAGCGCCCCCTGAGAGTGAGAGTACGGACGGGTTTGCCGTGACGGGTTGAGGGCTGGAGGAGAGGCTTCCGGCGCCCGTCGCGGAGCAATCTCGATGGCCAGATACGACCGCAGCGCGCCTGCCGGCGCCGATCGCACCAATCTCTATGACGACATCACCAACAAGATCATCGCCGAACTGGAGCAAGGCCGGCTTCCCTGGGTCCAGCCCTGGGGTAAGTCCCCCGACACCGCGCCGCTCGGCCTGCCGAAAAACGCCTCGACCGGCCGAACCTATTCCGGCATCAATATCCTTATCCTCTGGGGCGCCGTCATTCAGCACGGCTTCCCCGGCCAGGGCTGGCTGACCTTCCGCCAGGCGCTGTCGCTCGGCGGCAATGTCCGCAAGGGCGAGCGCGGCACCACCGTCGTCTATGCCGACCGCTTCACCCCCGAGGACGAAAAGCGCCGCGCTCGCGAGACCGGCGAGGAACCAGGGAAGATCCCCTTCCTGAAACGCTTCACCGTGTTCAATGCCGCGCAATGCGAGGGATTGCCCGAGGAGCTTATGGCCGCTGCGCCACCGCCGCCGCCCGGTCTGATCGCGCCGCAGGTTGAGGCGCTGATCCGGGCGACCGGCATCGACTTCCGCATCGGCGGCGACCGCGCCTACTATGTCCCGTCGCAGGATTTCGTGATGGTGCCTCCGCCGCAAGCCTACTTTGAGCCGATCAACTGGCATCGTACAGCCTTGCACGAAATCGGTCACGCCAGCGGCCATCACAGCCGCCTCAACCGGGATCTGACCGGATCCTTCGGCTCGAAGCTCTATTCGGTCGAAGAAATCACAGCCGAACTGATCGCGGCCTTTTGCTGCGCCTCGCTCGGTATCGTGCCGACCGTGCGCCATGCCGACTATATCGGTTCCTGGCTGGAATGCCTTCGCGAGGACAATCGCGCCATCGTCCGCGCCGCAAGCCAGGCCAGCAAGGCGGCCGACTGGCTGCTCGGCTTCCTGCCGGATACCGGCGAAGGCTTTGAGGCCAGCGCGCCCGTCGCAGCCGAAATCGACAGGAGGGTGGCATGATCCTCCTGACCCCCGCGTTGCGCGCGCAACTCCTCGCCAACGGACGCAACCGCGATGCCGATCATGTGCCGGTGGTGAAATTCTTCAATCCCTTCGGCCTCGGCACCTGGCTCGCCACCGAACTGGACGAAGACGGCGACATCCTGTTCGGCCTGGCCGACCTCGGCTCTCCCGAGCTTGGCAGCTTCTCGCTGGAGGAGCTGTCGTCGCTTCGCCTCCCCTTCGGCATGGGCATCGAGCGCGACATTCTCTTCACCGGCGATTTCCCGATCTCGGTCTGGGCGGACGCCGCGCGCGCGACCGGCAGCATTCACGCGGCCGAGCGCATCCTCTATCGCGCGGCCCCTACGGCCCCTGCGGCGCGGGAGGGCGCGTGATGCGCTTTCGTCGCTGGCACCGGCCCGAGCCCTACCGGGACACCTCGCGCAAGCGCCTGGCGTTCCTCAGAAAGCAGCGTCTCGACCGCGAGGCGCTGCCGCTCTTCGCCGATCAGATCGCCGCCGGACAGCATGGCGTCGAGGAGGAAATGGCCCGCCGCGCTGTCTCGTGGGGCGAGGCCGAGCGGGAGCGTCGCCGGATGCGGGCGGCCTCCTGGCGCAAGGCGCGTGCGCGCCTGTTTGCGCTGCCCGAGGCGCTGCGGCGCAGAGTGCGCGAGATCTGGCGGGACTGTCCCTATCCCGGCGATCCGGCCTGTTTTGCCGATCTGCTCCACCAGATCGAGGTCGGCCGTGTCGATCCCTATCGGCCGCCCTGGATATTCCATCCCGAAGTAACGGCGCGGATCACCCCCGATCTGTCGCGCTTCGACGCCGCCTTCCGCCAGATCGGTCACCGCAAGATCGGCGGCGGGCCGAAGGCCACGGAAGCCGACGAGTTCCTGTTCTGCGGCAATCTCGGCTCGGGCCTTCTGTTCCTGCGCTCGTGCGTCCGCCTGATCGATCCCCATGAGAGCTTCTATACCTCATCGGGTCATCGGTTGCGCGACTCCAAGGTCGGCAGCGGCGGGCATTACGTCGAGATCGAGGTGACGGGCGATTGCCCGGACAGGGATCTCGCCACCATCGAGAGGCTCGCCCAGGCAGCCGACACGCGCCCGGTCGTCGTCTCGCGCATCGCCCGTCCCTTGCGTGCGCCGACGGGGGGCGAGCCATGAGCTGCCGTTCCGCCCAGCCATAATGGCGGCCCGCCGCTCGACGATCCCGGTCCTGATGAGACCGACGCGCCCTGAGGGGGCGTCGGCTCTCCGGTTTCAGGGTATTTCCGGCTCCACGCTTTTCCGGCCTACCGGCGCTGCCCTCCAGAGTTGGAGGGCGGCGCTTGCCGCGTGACGGGTTGGAGGCCGGGAGAAAGGCTCGCGGACGCCCGTCCTGGAGTGATGACCATGACCACGACGCAAGCGCGGACGTTCCTGAAAATATTCCTCGTCTGCTACGGCTCCGAAAACGAGTCCTGGGTTTGCGACGGCGAGGACCGCGACCATGCGGTCGAGCAGTTCGAGAACGCCCGGATGGATGGCGAGATCAACGAGGTCTACGAATGCGTGCCCGCCCTGAACCGCTATTTCGTGCGCCAGCGCCGCGCCATGTGGGTCAGCTTCGTCCAGGAGATCGACGCCGAGAGCGCCGAGGCTGCGCTCGATGCCTTCCACGATGCGTTCGATCCGCAGCATTCCTTCGTGGAAGGCGCGCTCCCGCACGCCGAACCCGGCCCGGCATCGGTTTTCGAGCGGCGTGACTATCCGACGGCTCAGGAGGTCGCCGAGGCCGACTGACGAGACCGGCTGACGAAACCCGCTGACCAGGGCCGGATTTCCTGTTGCACGGCTTTCCGGCTTTCCGGCGCGATGGCGCTGCCCTTTGAGAGTCAGAGGGCGGCGCTTCGCGTCGTGACGGGTTGGAGGTCGAGAGAGAGGCTCCCGGCCGCCCGTCGCGGAGATACCACGATGGCCAAAGCAGCCAAAAAGAAGCCCGCCGTTCCGATGATCGTCTTCTCGCGGGCGCGCGACATTCCGTTCAATCGCATCCGGCTGTCGGACAGCAATGTCCGCGAGACCGACGTCGAGGCGGGTCTGGACGAGCTCACCCATGACATCGACCGGCGCGAGGATCTCGTGCAGGGCCTCAATGTCCGCGCCATCCTCGACGCGGACGGCGCTGAGACCGGCGATTTCGAGACCCCGGCCGGCGGCCGCCGCTACAGGTCCATCGCCCGGCTGGTCGAGGCTGGCCGCTTCCCGGCCGACGGGCTCGTGCCCTGCATCGTCAAGAAGGCCGATGCCAGGACCTCGGCCGTGGACGACTCGCTGGCGGAGAACCTGCTGCGCCTCGCCCTGCACCCGCTCGACCAGTTCAAGGCGTTCAAGCGGATGTTCGACATGGGCATGTCGAAGGAGGAGATCGCCGACGCCTGGCGGACCACACCGCGCTACATCATGCAGCGCCTGCGTCTGGCGATGGTCGCGCCGGCCCTGCACGATGCCTATGCGCGCAGCGAGATGACGCTGGCGATGCTGGAAGCCTTCACCGTCAACCCCGACCACGAGCGCCAGCAGCAGGTCTGGGAACGGATCAGCACCTCGTGGCAAAAGGAACCCTGGCAGATCCGGAGCCTGCTGACCGAGACCACGGTCCCGGCCGCCGACAAGCGTGCGCGCTTCATCGGCGTTGATGCCTATGAGGCGGCGGGCGGCCCGGTGCTGCGCGATCTCTTCTCGGACGAGAACGGCGGCTGGCTGCAGGATGTCACGCTTCTCGACCGGCTGGTCGACGAGAAGCTGCGCAGCGTCGCCGACGAGATCGCCGGTCAGGGCTGGAAATGGATCGATGCCGCGGTCGAGCTGCCCTACGGCCATGCCAACGGGTTGCGCAGGCTGGTCGGCGTGATGCAGGAGCTGACCGACGAGGAGCGCGCCACCCGCGAGGCGCTGCGCGACGAGTATGACAAACTCGACGCGAAATATGCCGAAGGCGAAGACCTGTCCGATGAGGACGATCGGCGGTTTGCGGAAATCGAGGCCGAGCTGGAAGCCTTCGAGGACCGGCCCGTCACCTTCGCGCCGGACGATATCGCCCGCGCCGGTGTCTTCGTCAGCATCGGTCGCGACGGCGAGGTCATCGTCAGCACCGGCTATGTCCGTCCCGAGGACGAAGAGCCCGAGACCGTCGAGGGCGAGGATGATGCCGACGAAGGGGCGGAACCCTCCGATCCCGATGCCGTGCAGCGCGCGGTCATCACCGTCGGCGGCGAGCCGGTCCCGGAGGGCGAGGAGGAGGAGGATACCGTCAAGCCGCTGCCCGAGCGCCTGGTGATCGACCTCACCGCCTGGCGGACCTTGGCGCTGCGCAATGCGCTTGCCGAGAATCCGCAGGTTGCGATGACCGCGCTCCTGCACAAGCTGGTTCTCGACACGTTCGAGCGCACCGCCAGCTCGGGAACCAGCCTTCATGCCGCGGTGCGTCACATCTACCTCCCCACGGATGCGACCGGGCTCGCGGACAGTCCTGCCGCGAAGATGATCGACGAGCGTTCTGAGGACTGGCGCGGCGACATTCCCTTCGGCGATGACGACCGGCTGTGGGACTGGATCGATGGCCTCGACAATGGCAGCCGCATGGCGCTGCTCGCCCATTGCGTCAGCTTCGGCGTCAACGCGCTCTACGAGCGGCCCAACGCCTATTCGGGCAATGGCATCTCGCAGGAGGGTCTGGACCGTCGCATGGCCGAGGCCGACCGTCTGACCCGGGCCACCGGCCTCGATCTCGTCGAGGCGGGCTGGAGGCCCACGGCGCAGAACTACTTCAGCCGTGTCACCAAGGCCCGCATCATCGAGGCGGTGCGCGAGGGTGCCGGTGATCGCGACGCCGATCTCATGGCGCATTTGCCGAAGGGGGAGATGGCGAAGGAAGCCGAACGCCTGATGGCCCATACCGGCTGGCTGCCCGAGCCGCTGCGTCCCCCGATGGACGCAGAGGCCGCGGATGGCGCGACCGGGGAAGACGGAGACGGCATGGCACTGCCGGACTTCCTCGCCGGGGACGACGAGGAGGCGGCCGAGACCGCCGACGATCCGGTGCCCCTCGTCGCCGCCGAATGACCACTAGCAGCGGGGCGGCGTCCGTCGCCCCGCGTTCCATTCCCTTCCACCTCAAGGCCCGGCGTTGCGCCGGGCCGTTTTCGTTTCAGGAGACCAGACCATGACCGCCTGCCTCATCCATGATGTCGTTCCACTTGGCTCCCTCGTGGAATATTCCGATGGCACGCCGCAGCCTCCGGCGCGCTTCACCCGGAAGCTTGCGGCCTGGAAACAGAGCAACGGGCGCGGTCGCCTCGTCGAGAAACAGCCGCCTCAGGTGCGCCCGAACTATACGTTTCCGCCATCCTTCACCCTGCATGTCGGAGATTTCGGCGAGCGCGGCACCATCGTGCTCACCATCCGGCGGACCTTCAACCTCGACAGTGCCTTGCGCTTTCGCGTCATCGAACGCCCGCGGGCCGGTCAGGCCCGCGTTGTTCAGGATAGTCGCGGGGGCATCGAACTGCTGCATCTTGCCGAGGATCGTGCTGCCGCCGAAGCCTGGCTCGCGACATCAGGCTACAGCCGCGGCCGCATCGAGGAGGTTACGGCGCAGGACGCCACGACGGAGGAAATCGGAGCGGCTGCCGCCGGGGGCGACACCGCCTGACCGATCCGCACTCGCCGATCCACCGGCCCGCTGTCGAAAGACGGCGGGCCTTTTCAATTCAGGAGACAGGGAACATGACCCGTCCATCCGACACGCAGGCCGCACCAGGCCACCCCGTTCCGCAAACGGTCCATGTCGCGATCTACGAACATCGGCACGGAACCGACGTGCGGGTTTTCCGCGACAGGGACCAGGCCCTGAACTGGCGCTCGCATCTTGCGCAGACCTGGTGGGACACTGAATCCCGTGACGATCCTTCCCCCGATAGCGAGATCGGCGAGGAATATTTCGCGCGGATGCAGGACCACGGCGACGAGTTCTTCTCGATCACCGCATGTCCTGTCGAGGCCGACGCTCTCGGTTCAGCCGGCCCGTCGCGGGACACATCACCATCCGACAACGGGGATGCACCATGATGACGGTCGATGAAATCTTCGCCGAGGATCTTCGCAATCCGCCTCCCGAGCGGTCTCTGCCCTGGCAGGAAACCCGCGACGGCATCACGGTCGTCGTGGAGCCGAAGCCGCATTGGGCCGTAGACATGCGCGTCTTCCGTCTCGGTTCCCGTGACTACTGCCGCTATGCCGACTGGCTCGCGGAGGGTGACCGGACGCGCTTTTACGGCCATATCGACACATCGGGCGACGATCTGATGATGAAGGCCCGCGCGATGATCGCCCGCGAGATCGCCGATGGGTACTGGGGCTGAACAGCGCCAGTCTGGCCACAGGGCCGTGGCGATGGGGGCTGTCGCCCGTGCGGGTCCAATTCCAGCTTCACCATGATCTCCGTCATCATCATGGCAAACCGCATGGCTGCCTTCCCCGGCCCGAGGGAACACATGAATCCGATGCCAGCATGACGGCAAGGCTGGCACGGCGAGGCATCTGCGACGGGTATCCGGCACCTGTCAGAGGCAAAGCCCCATCCCCCGCTTCCATTCGCAAACCTTGGTCCGATCCGTCTCTTTGTATTCAACCCCAGGGGGTCGGCTACGCGCGCGTGCCGCCCTCGGGGATTCGGAAAGAGTCCGAACGCCCGAGGGTGATTGCAGATCCGGTCGGACGCTTCGGGCGCCTGTCGCGCGGGGGATGGTCCTCCGCCTCTCAAGACAGGAGCCGGAACCCATGTCCTATGCAGATGCCACCGCCTTCGCCGCCAGCCTCGCCGCCACGCTGATGGTCGAGGTCATCGTGTTCCAGGCCGGGGACGGCACCCATGCCGCTTGCCCCGCCGCCGAGTTCGACGGCGACGACGACATGGTGAAGCTGGAGCTGGATCCCTTCGGATGAGGCGCGAAAGCGCCTCACCCCCGGCGGGCCGGATGGCGCTCTCGCGCCTCCCGGCCCGCGTCTCACCCGATATCGGCGATATCGGGACCGTCGCTACGCGATGCCTCTTTCCTTGAGAAACGCCGGAAACTGCCGGAGACCGGCAGCCATTCCGGCGTTGTCCGGCCAGATCATGTGGCAATAGTGCGCCAGCATCCATCGTGAGCATCGGCCTGCAATTCGCGGGCGCGCACGCCCTGGCGATCTCAGGCGATCTTCAGATCCTCGGCGGATTTACCCGCCGCCAGCCAGTCGTTGAACCATGCCGGTTTGCGTCCCATGCCGCTCCATGTCAGCGATGGATTTTCAGGATGGCGATAGCGCGCCGAAGAAACCCTTTTGCCTTTGACAGGGGCGTCGACCAGTTCGGCGAAACTATAGCCAAGTTCCCTGGCCAGCGCCTCGACCTTGGCCCGTGCCTTGGACTTCTCGCGCTCGGTAAAGGAAGTGATCTCCCTTTCGACATCCTTTTGAAGCGCTTTCAGCTCCTTCAGCGAGAGTTCTCCCAGTTCGATATGCGTCATCCTGTCCTCACCGTTGCTGTGCAAGGGACAGTAAAAGCTCATAAACAGGCGCGCAACAAAGCAATGCGGCAGGAATTACTACTGCTTCAGCCTGAATTTGCGTTTCACGGCGGCCTTCGAAAACGGCCGTCGCCGCAAGGACTGCGCGAGAGGGAGAGGGAGGGGGCGTTGCCGTGACGGGTTGAGGACCGGAGAGAGAGGCTCCCCGGCGCCCGTCATGGAGTGATCCCGATGACCATTGCCCGACCCGACGCCTTCCGCCCCATCGGCCAGATTCTGGCCATCGATGTGCTGCCCGCGCTTCGCCGGGCGCCAAAACTGCCCCTGCGCATCTCCTGCCTCGGTATCGCCAGCTATGGCCCCGGTGGCGATGCCGAGAGTTTCGACCGCATGATCCCGCTCGGGGAATGTTCCTCACCAGAAGAGGCCCTGCGCTTCGCGGCCCTGTGCCTGTCGCGGGGCGACATCGGAACGGGGTCGGGGAGCTTCCCCTGT
The DNA here is from genome assembly GCF_046335115.1 of Paracoccus sp. P2. Classification (NCBI taxonomy): domain Bacteria; kingdom Pseudomonadati; phylum Pseudomonadota; class Alphaproteobacteria; order Rhodobacterales; family Paracoccaceae; genus Paracoccus; species Paracoccus sp. P2. Next base: position 100,649 of record NZ_JBGOSN010000004.1, read on the forward strand.
TTCCAGCCGCGCATCCTGCTCATTCAGGACCACGAAAAGGGCCTCGTCCTCGCCGGGGAAATCCGCGCCGGGATTGTCCTCTGGCAGCCCCCTGTCGGATCGGATGCCGAGGCCCGGCAGGTCGTGACCGAGGCCAGCCGGCTGCGCGGCATGGCCCTCCGGACCGCCGATCCCGCCGAGGCCCGCAGGCTGCAATACCGCGCCGCCGTTCTGGAGGCCCGGCTGGTCGATCCGTTCTGGCGCGACATCGCTGCCGACCTGCTGCGTCTGCCGCAGGCGGCGTGAATCGTCGCCTTTCCCTTCATCCTCGCCCGGCCTCGCGCCGGGCTTTGTCGTTTCAGGAGCCTGTCATGGCCAACTACTTCACCCATTTTTCCTGCCTGCTCGATGTCGGCAGTCCGGAAAACGCCGCCCGCGCGCTGGATCTCTACAACGCGCTGTCCGAGGAGAATGCGGCGGAGGACCCGCCGTCCGAGAGTTTCCTGCTCTCGATCCAGCCCGAGCATGGCGGCACCCAGCTCTGGATCCGCGACGATGAGACCGGCGATCCCGAGCATGTCATCCAGTTCGTCAAACGCTGTGCGACCGCGTTCGGCCTCACCGGATTATGGGGTTTTCAGTATGCCACGACCTGTTCTTCAGCCAAGGTGAACGCTTTTGGCGGCGGGGCGCATGCCCTCGATCTCGCCACCGGCAAGACCGTGGACTGGATCTACAGCGGCAGTTGGCTGGAGATCGTTCTGGCAGGGGGTGATCCCGATGCCTGAAGTCATCGAAACCACGGTCTATCGCCTTGAGGAATTGTCCGAGGCCGGCAAAGACAAGGCCCGCGCCTGGTATCGCGATAGTGGCTTTGACTACGACTGGTATGATGCGGTCTATGAGGATTTCCAGCGCATTGCGGAAATCCTCGGCATCGACTTCAAGACCCACAGCATTCGCCTCATGGGCGGCGGATCGCGGCAGGAGCCGCGCATCTTCTTCACGGGCTTCTGGTCGCAAGGGGATGGCGCGTCGTTCGAATGCCACTATGCCTATCGGAAGAACGCTCCGGTCGAGATTAGGTCCCATGCGCCGCTGGACAAGACCCTGCACGGCATCGCCGATGCCCTGCAGGCCGTTCAGCGGCGCAATTTCTACCAGCTTCGCGCCGAAGCAACGCATCGCGGTCACTACTATCACGAATATTGCATGGCGATATCCGTCACCCGCGACAGCCCGACCTGGCAGGACATGACCGCCGATGCCGAGGAGACGATCATCGAGGCGATGCGCGATCTCGCGCGTTGGCTCTATCGGCAGTTGGAGCGGGAATACGACTACCTGTCCTCGGACGAGGCGGTGGATGAGACGATCATCGCCAATGACTACACCTTCACCGAAGCGGGAAAGCGGTTCGGCTGAAACCCGGCTTTCCGGATTTACAGAACCGATCGCAGATCCGTCTGCGCGAAGTCGTCGCCGACAAAGAGCAGCGGACAGCCGCGCTCGGCGGCGACTTCATAGGCGAAGCAGTCGCCGTAATTGAGGCCGGCGGGATGGATGCCCTTGCCCCAGCGGGCATAGGCCTCCGCGATCCTGCGCGCCGAGGCTTCCGTGACGGTGATGATTTCGAAGCCCAGCCCCTCGACCAGCGCGGTGATCTCTTCGCCGACATTGCGGCGTCCGGCGACGATCAGCACCTCGGCCACCGTTCCGGCCGAGATCAAGAGCCCGTCCGCCGCCTCGATCGCCGCCATGCAGGCTTCGGCCTGAGGCTCGTCCAGCACGATCGCCATCAGCGCCGAGGTATCGACGGCGATCACACTGGCATCCCGTCATCGCCGTAGAGGAAATCCTGGCTGCGCGCGGCACCGGCGCCGGGCAGCGCCTTGCCCCGCGCCTTGGCCCGGACACGCTCCATCAGCGCGCGCCGGCCTTTTGGGCTGGCCGCCACGACAACCGGCACGAGGCGGACGACCTCGTGGCCCCGCCGGGTCAGGATCACCTCGTCGCCGGCTTCCGCCCGCTTCACCAGTTCGGTGAGCTGCCCCTTGGCCTCGGTCACAGAAACCCTCATCGCCTATCGCTCCAGATGCCATCTGCGTTCATGCTGAAGATGGACCATTAGATAGTCCATTTCAAGTCCGGGGAGAGGGAGAGGCTGGCCGGGACGGGTTTGAGCCTGGCGGTGGAGAGAGAGAGCGCCGCGCGGCTTGATCCTTTTCCGCTCTCCCGAGGAACCCCTCCATGAACATGATTTCCGCATCCGCAGCGGCACACCCCGCCACAACGTCTCCGCTCGACCACGATACCAAGACGGCGGCCTGCGTTTTCGCCGCTGCCGGCTTGCTGCTGCCGCGTCTGGAGCGCGGCCAGCGCCTCGATGCCACGACGCTGCGCGCTGCCATGGAAGCGGGTTTCGGCGCGTCCGATGCGACCGGCGCCTGGACCTGGAAGCTCGCCTATGACGCCTGCGAGGCAGCGACCGTTCTCTTCCTGCGTAAATACGGCACTGCGCTTTTCCGCAAATCCGGGTCTCCGGCAGTGATCCTGCCGCAGCTCGGCAAGATCGCCGGGCTTCTGCCGACCCATACGCGCCGGTCGGAGGAGGCGCAGAACTACCAGCAATTTTCAACCCCGATCCCCCTCGGCTTCGCGGCACTGACGGCGGCGGCGATCACGCCCGCCGACCGGGTGCTGGAACCCTCGGCCGGGACCGGGCTCCTTGCCATCCTGGCCGAGATCGCCGGCGGCACGCTGCTCATCAACGAACTCGCCGAAATCCGCGCCGGCCTGCTGTCTTCCCTCTTTCCGGCCCTCTCCGTCACCCGGTTCGACGCCGCCCAGATCGACGATCACCTCGATCCCGGCCTGGTCCCGACCGTGGTGCTGATGAACCCGCCGTTCTCGGCCCTGGCGAATGTCGAGGGACGCATGGCGGAGGCGGCCTTCCGCCATGTCGCCTCGGCGTTGGCGCGGCTGGCCCCCGGCGGACGGCTTGTGACCATCACCGGGGCGAGCTTCGCGCCGGACAACGCGGGGTGGACGAAATCCTGGACCCGGCTGCAGGAGCGCGGCCGCGTGGTGTTCTCCGCCGGTGTCGATGGCTCGGTCTATGCCAGGCATGGCACCACCATCGACACGCGGCTGACCGTCATCGACAAGCTGCCCGCCGAAAAACCGACGGTGTTTCCGGAAGCGCCCGGTTTCGCGCCGGACGTCGCCACGCTGATGGGCTGGCTGGCAGATCGGCTTCCGGCTCGGCTGCCGGTCGATCCGGGCCTCGCCGTGCCGGTCGCCCCATCGGCACCCCGGCCTGCCGCACCCCGTACCGTGCGCGGCTATGTCAACCGGGCTGCGCGCTCTGCGCCTTCCGTTCCTCGGGCGGAGCCCGAGGGTGTGCCGCTCGCCTATGAGACCGTCGATTGGGAACCCGCCGAGGATGCCCGGCTCTCGGACGCGATCTATGAGGAATACGGTCTCCAGACCATCCGCATTGCCGGGGCGCAGGCCCATCCGACCCAACTCGTGCAATCGGCCTCGATGGCAAGCATCGCGCCGCCGAAGCCGAGTTACCGGCCGACCTTGCCGGGCAATATCCTTGGCAAGCTGTCCGAGGCGCAGTTGGAGACCGTGATCTATGCCGGCGAAGCCCATACCGGATTCCTCGCCGGGGCCTGGACGGTCGATGAGACCTTCGACAGTCTCGCGGCCGCGCCCGAGGGTGCCGAGGGCGCCATCCGCTTCCGCCAGGGCTTCATGGTCGGCGATGGCACCGGCGTCGGCAAGGGCCGGGAATCCGCTGCCATCATCCTCGACAACTGGATGCAGGGGCGGCGCAAGGCGGTCTGGATCTCGAAGTCCGACAAGCTGCTGGAGGATGCGCAGCGCGACTGGTCGGCCCTCGGTATGGAGCGGCTGCTGGTCACGCCGCTGTCGCGCTTCCCGCAAGGCAAGCCCATCACGTTGAACGAAGGCATCCTATTTTTAACCTACGCCACGCTGCGCTCCGATGATCGCGGAGAAAGGGTTTCCAGGGTCAGGCAGATCGTCGAATGGTTGGGCTCCGACTTCGATGGGGTGGTGATTTTCGACGAGGCCCACCAGATGCAGAACGCAGCCGGCGGAAAGGGAGAACGCGGCGATGTCGCCGCCAGCCAGCAGGGTCGTGCCGGGCTGCGCCTCCAGCACGCCCTGCCGCAGGCCCGCGTGGTCTATGTCTCGGCCACCGGCGCCACCACCGTCCACAACCTCGCCTATGCGCAGCGGCTCGGCCTCTGGGGCGGCGAGGATTTCCCGTTCTCGACCAGGGCCGAGTTCGTCGAGGCGATCGAGGCCGGCGGCGTCGCGGCGATGGAAGTGCTTGCCCGCGACCTGCGTGCGCTCGGTCTCTACACCGCCCGCTCGCTCTCCTTCAAAGGCGTCGAGTACGAGTTGCTCGACCACGAACTGACGCCCGAGCAGGTCCGCATCTACGACAGCTATGCCGATGCCTTCGCCATCATCCACAACAACCTCGATGCGGCGATGCAGGCCGCCAACATCACCGGCGGCGACGGCGGTTCCGGCACGTTGAACCGGCAGGCCAAGTCTGCGGCGCGCTCGGCCTTCGAGAGCGCGAAGCAACGGTTTTTCGGCCATTTGCTCACGTCCATGAAAACCCCGACCCTGATCCGGTCGATCACGGCCGATCTGGAAGCAGGCCATTCCTCCGTCATCCAGATCGTCTCGACTGGCGAGGCACTGATGGAACGTCGGCTGGCGGAGATCCCCACCGAGGAATGGGGCGATCTGAAGATGGACCTGTCGCCGCGCGAATATGTCCTGGACTATCTCGCCCATTCCTTCCCGGTCCAGCTCTACGAGCCGTTCACGGATTCGGAGGGCAATCTGTCGTCGCGGCCGGTCTATCGCGACGGCCAGCCGGTCGAGAGCCGCGAAGCCGTGGCGCGGCGCGACGAGATGATCGCGAGTCTTGCCAGCCTGCCGCCGGTCCCCGGCGCGCTGGATCAGATCATCCAGCATTTCGGCACCGATACGGTGGCCGAGGTGACGGGGCGTTCGCGCCGCATCGTCCGCAAACCGGGCAATGGCGTCACCATCGATCGCCTCGTCGTGGAGAACCGCGCGGGTTCGGCCAATCTGGCCGAGACCCAAGCCTTCATGGACGACGCCAAGCGCGTGCTGGTCTTCAGCGATGCCGGCGGCACCGGCCGGTCCTATCATGCCGAGCTTTCAGCCAGGAACGCGCGGCTGCGCGTCCATTATCTCCTCGAAGCCGGGTGGAAGGCCGATGCCGCCATCCAGGGCCTTGGCCGCACCCATCGCACCAACCAGGCGCAACCGCCGCTGTTCCGGCCGATCTCGACCAATGTGAAGGCCGAGAAGCGCTTCCTCTCGACCATCGCCCGCCGCCTCGACACGCTGGGCGCGATCACGCGCGGCCAGCGCCAGACCGGCGGCCAGGGCCTGTTCCGGCCCGAGGACAATCTGGAATCGCACTATGCCCGCGACGCGCTGCGCCAGCTCTATCTCCTGCTGGTGCGCGGCAAGGTCGAGGGTTGCAGCCTTGAGCGGTTCGAGGCCGCCACCGGCCTGAAGCTGATGGACAGCAACGGCATCAAGGACGAGCTGCCCGGCATCACGACCTTCCTGAACCGGCTGCTGGCGCTGACCATCGAGCTTCAGGGCATCCTGTTCACCGCTTTCGAGCAGCTTCTGACCGCCCGCATCGAGGGCGCCATCGCCTCCGGCACCTATGACGTCGGGCTGGAAACCCTGCGCGCGGAGAGTTTCGTGGTGACGGATCGGCAGGTGATTTACACGCACCCGCGCACAGGGGCGGAAACCAGCCTGCTGACCATCACCGAGCGCAGGCGCAACCACCCGGTGACGCTCGATGCCGCCCTGAGCGAACTCGATGATCCGCGTGCGAAGCTCCTGATCAACGAGCGCTCGGGCCGGGCAGCGGTGCAGATCCCCACCACCAGCGTCATGCTCGACGACGGCGAGATCGAGCGCCGCGTCAGGCTGATCCGGCCGATGGAGGCCCAGAACATTCCGGTCCGGCTGATGGACGAGACCCATTGGGTCGAGGCAGACCGGGATGCCTTCGCCGCAGCATGGAGCGCCGAGGTCGCGGAGGTGCCGGACTTCGCGGACAGCACCCTGCATATGGTGACGGGCTTGCTGCTGCCGATCTGGAAACGGCTGCCGAACGACTCCACCCGGGTCTATCGGCTCCAGACCGATGCCGGCGAGCGCATCATCGGCCGCAAGGTCTCCCCCGCCTGGGCCGCCAATGCGACCACCACCGGCATCGCATCGGTCACGCCGGACGACGCCTTCGCGGCGCTGATGGAAGGCCGCACGGTCTTTGACCTCGCCGAGGGCCTCCAGCTTCGCCGGGTCCGCGTCATGGGGGTGAACCGCATCGAGCTTTCCGGCTTCACCGACACGATGCGCCAGCGGCTCACGGCCTATGGCCTGTTCCACGAGATCATCTCGTGGAAGCTCAGGATGTTCGTGCCGGTCGATGCCAGCGGACCCGCCGTGCTGGCCAGGCTCTTCGACCGCTGGTCGGTCGAACGCATCGGCGAGCGGGAGGCCGCATGATGCCGCGTCACGACGCCTCTGAACTGGCGATCCGCCTTGGCCGGGAGGCCGAGGCGGTTTGCCGCCACTATCTGTCGTCCGGCCACCGTGCCGGACGCTACTGGCTGGTCGGCGATGTCCAGAATACGCCGGGCCGGTCGATGTTTGTCCGCCTCACCGGCCCGGAATCCGGCAAGGGCGCGGCTGGAAAATGGACCGATATGGCCGATGGATCCCATGGCGATCTGCTCGACCTCATCCGCGAGGCGCTCGGCCTTGTCGACTTCAAGGACGTGGCCGAGGAAGCGCGCCGGTTCCTCGCTCTCCCGCATCCCGAACCGGAGTCGACGAGGATGCCGGCTGGCGGGCCATCCAGCAGCACGCCCGGTTCGCCTGAAGCGTCGCGCCGCCTCTTCGCCATGGCCGAGGCGATCCCCGGCACCCTTGCGGCGACCTACCTCAGCGGGCGGGCGATCACTTCCCTCTCGGGCACCGCCGCGCTGCGCTACCATCCCCGGTGCTACTATAGACCTGATGAGCATTCGCCCACCGAGATCAGGCCGGCCCTCGTTGCCGCCGTCACCGATCTCAGCGGCCACCAGACCGGCGCGCATCGCACCTGGCTCGCTCCGGACGGTTCCGGCAAGGCGGCTGTCGAAACACCGCGGCGGGCGATGGGTGACCTTCTCGGCCACGCCGTCCGCTTCGGCGCTGCCGCTGAGGTGCTCGCCGCCGGCGAGGGCATCGAGACCGTGCTGTCGCCCCGTCAGGTTCTGCCCCGCATGCCGATGCTGGCGGCACTTTCGGCCGCTCACCTCGCCGCCATCCTGTTCCCGCCGTCCCTGCGCCGGCTCTATGTCGTCAGGGATCGCGACCCAGCCGGGGACGGTGCCAGAGACAGCCTCGTCGCCAGAGCAGCGAGCCTCGGGATCGAAGCGATATCGCTCACGCCGCGCGAGGGCGATTTCAACGATGACCTGCGCCAGCGCGGCGCCGGTGCCCTCAGGGCGGCCCTGAAGGATCAGCTTCATCCCGAGGACCTCCGCCGTTTCCTGGAGCGGTAAGGGGCGGATTCGGCCCCTCGGAGGCGTCGCCTTTGCTGCGTCCCCTGCTCCCATTGGTTTCACCTCATCGCCAGGAGCATCCTGCGTCGGAGAGTCCCGCGCCCACGGCCTTCGGAGAGGGCGATCGGCGCACAAACGGGCCGGGCAGGCAATGGCCGGGTTTGGACTATTTTCCGCCGGCGGGGAGCCACCCCACGCGACAGGTCGCGTGGGGACCCCGTCTCTGGCCCCGCCTTTGCATCGCGAAAGTCAAAATAGTCCACCCCGGCCATCAAGGCCCTCGCGGAGCGGGCGAGGGCTGCCAACCCGTCCCGCCCGTGCGCTTCGACGCCTGCGAAGGCCGCGATGGGCGCGGTCTCCAGACGAAGGACGCTCCCGATGACGAACGAAACCTATTCCGCAGGCGACGAGCCGGTCCACACCTCCTCCCAGACCGATCACGCCCTCACCGAGCTCCAGCTCTACGGCTGGCGTCCCTTCCAGGATGAACCCGATCCGCGGCCGCTGCCCGAGGGCAATACCGTCGCCGCCGCCGTCACCGACATCTTCGACGCCCTCGTCGCGACGCTCGGCGACACCCGCCTGGAGCCCGATCTCGGCGAGTTGCTCTGGGGGACGGTCAATCTCTTCCACCGCGCCACCGCCCGGGTCGAACGCGATCTCGACGACAACGAGCAGGCGCAGCGCCGGCTTCAGCGGGAACAGGACGGCAGCGAGGTGAAGTCGGTCGAACTTGAACGCCTCACCGCCGAGGGGCAGACCCTGATCGAACGGCGCGCCAGCATGGAACTCTTCCGCGACCTCGCCGCCGAGGCTTTCGAGCACCACACCGCCAGCGCCTGGCGGCCGCGCACCGGCTCGATGGTCAACCATCGCCATCTGACCGCCGCGATGATCGACAGCCGCGACTTTTTGGCCGCGAAACGCCGGGCCGAGACCGAGGTGATGCTGCCCGCCGGCCCCAAGGTTGCCGTGACCGGCGGTGCCGACTTCAACGATCACCGGCTGATCTGGGCGAAACTGGATCAGGTCCATGCCAAGCATCCGGAGATGGTCTTGCTGCACGGTGGTGCCCCGAAAGGCGCGGAACTGATCGCCTCCCGCTGGGCAGATCACCGCAAGGTGGCCCAGGTCGCCTTCCGGCCCGACTGGACGAAGCACGGCAAGGCCGCGCCCTTCAAGCGCAACGATCAGCTGCTGGATGTGTTGCCGGTCGGCGTTCTGGTCTTCCCCGGCAGCGGGATCCAGGAGAACCTCGCGGACAAGGCCCGCAAGCTCGGCATCCCGGTGATGAAGTTCGACGGCGGCGCGTAAGCGCCGCCGCTCGGCGGGGCGGTCCCCTATGGGATGTCGCTATGCGGGACGGAGTGGCCGTTGACACATAGCCGAATTGTTGCGACGAACGCTGCATGACCATGAACGCCACCTGCTTCGTAACCTATTATCGCCGCCTCATCTGAGCGCGGTGCATATCAACATGAGCTGGTCCCCGAAAATCGGACAGTGACGGAAGCTACGATCTGACGTCTGCTGGTCTCCAAGAACGAGGAGATCAGGACATGAAGAAGCGCAGGAACCATGATGCTGGGTTCAAGGCCCGCGTGGCGCTGGAGGCCGTGAAGGGCGAACGCACGGTGTCCGAACTGGCAGCCGAATATGGCGTGCATCCGACGATGATCCACCAGTGGAAGAAGGCGTTGCTGGAGGGCGCGGCAGAGATCTTCGAGCGGGGCGGCAAAAAGGCCCCTGAGGTCGATGAGGACACGGTGCGGGTGCTGCACGCAAAGATCGGGGAGCTGGCTGTGGCCAACGATTTTTTGTCACGAAAGCTCAAGCCTTGGATCGGCAAGTGAGGCGCGGGATGATTGACAAGAACCATCCAAGCCTGTCGGTCGGGGCGCAGTGCCGCCTGCTGTCGATCTCGCGGTCGTCGTTTTACTACGAACTGATGGGCGAGACGGCCATGAACCTCGACCTCATGGTAAAGATCGACAAGCAGTTCCTCGAAACCCCGTTTTACGGCGTGCAGCAGATGACATGGCACTTGCAGAACGAGGGCCATGCCGTGAACTACAAGCGCATCCGGCGGTTGATGCGGCTCATGCGGTTGATGCCCATCTACCAGAAACCTGACACCAGCCGACCAGTAAAGGGGCACAAGACCTACCCTTATCTGCTGGGTGGGCTACGGGTGGAACGGCCCAATCAGGTCTGGTGTGCCGACATCACCTACCTGCCCATGCGTCGTGGCTTCCTCTATCTGGTCGCCATCATGGACTGGTTTACCCGGAAGGTTCTGGCCTGGCGCATCTCGAACACGCTGGAAGCCGACTTCTGCGTCGAGGCGCTGAACGAGGCGATCCACAAGTTCGGCCCGCCCGAGATTATGAACTCCGATCAAGGCAGCCAGTTCACGTCCTTCGCCTGGACCGACCGGCTGAGACGGGTCGGCACCCGGATCTCGATGGACGGCAAAGGGCGCTGTCTCGACAACATCTTCATCGAGCGTCTCTGGCGGTCCCTGAAGTATGAATGCGTCTACCTGCACGCCTGGGAGACCGGATCGCAGGCGAAGGCCGGCATCGGGCGCTGGATCACCTTCTACAACCACCATCGCCCCCACACTGCCCATGGCGGACAGCCGCCCGCCGTGGTCTACTTCACCGCAACCCAAACCGATCAGCAGGTGCAGGCAGTAGCTTAAATCAGCCGGAAATCTGTCCAAAAGTTGGGGAGTAGCTCAACATGCTGCCGCCGTATGGTGGCAGATGGTTGGCTCCTACGGCGACAAGGAGCCAGCAATGCAAAAGAACCATTTATCCCTACAAACCGGATTCGGATTGGTCCGCTGTGCTCGACAAACCGATACAGAGCGCATTGTCGAGATGGCCGGAAAGCTCGCCGATCACCACGGGGATACACCCACTCTGACGGCGGACGACCTCATCCGGGATATTTCAGGTGAAAATCCATGGCTTTATGTGCTTGTCGCCGAAGCAGATGGTGAACTGGTCGGCTATGTCGCCCTTTGCCGACTGATCCGGCTCCAGTTCGGATTGCGTGGGATGGACATCCATCATCTGTTCACCGAGGCCCCGTTCCGAGGGCGTGGAGCCGGACATGGCCTGGTGGAGGCCAGCAAGATCACGGCACGCGCCTTGTCGTGCAGCTACATGACGGTCGGCACCCATCCCGACAACCACAAAGCCCAAGCGTTCTACGAGGCATTGGGGTTCGAGCGTAAGGATGCCCATCCTCCCCGCTTTTCGATCCAACTACGAGGTTGACCGGCCGCTCCGGGCTCTGACAGCCAGTCGGGTTGGCACCGCATGGTGCCAAGCTGGGCCGCCATCATTCGCGTTGAGTAACGATGTGCGTCCAACTTGCGAAAGCTTGACCCCGCGGCTCATTCGCGATGTAATTCCCCCCGAAGAACCGGCGAAACAGCTTAGTCGCAGGCGGAGCGTCGCTCCCGATAGCCTGTCGTGATCCCCAAATCCTTTCGCTGGAGGTCTCCATGACACTGATTTTGCTCGCCATCGCGCTGACCATCGCGGCCTGCGTGATCGCCTACAATCTCGCAATCTACGCCTTGCCCGTCATGGCCGCGATCACCGGGGCACAATATGCTTGGGGTGCCGGGGCCGGCGTCCTGATGTCCGGTCTTGCCGCCATCGCCGCCGCCGTGCTGTCGATCGCATTCGTGATCCTGGTTCTCGGCTTTGCCAAAAACCCGGTCCTGCGGCTGATCGCACTGGCGTTCTTCGCCGTCCCGGCCGCCATCGCCGGCTATGCCCTTGTCTACGGCATCACCAAGAACACCATCGACTCGACGATTGCACTCAATCTGCTTGGTGGCGTGGGCGGCCTGGTCATCGGCATCTCGGCCATCGTCCATCTGAACGCCCTCGGCGAGTCCGTCTTCTTGCGCTGATCGGGCGGGTGCGATCCAATCGCACAGGGAACCCGGCAGGCCAAGGCACCGGGTTCCCGGCGTCCCTCACCGGAACAGGACATCATCTCATCGCAGCCTTGCCGCCGTCGTTCTGGTCTGCCGCGCCCGGCTCTGGAAAATCTGTCATCGGCGTGATGCCCACAGTCGGGGCGACCGCCCCCGACAGCATCGGTCCTCCTTGTTCCGTGAAGCTGGCCGCAAGCACCTTTATCCTGCCCTCTCGCAATGCTGCTGGACCTGGCCTCGCGCCGTTGCCGCATTTGACGCGAAACCCCTTCCATGCCCCGACCCTATAGCCTGTTCGTTCTCCCACGGCCCTCGCGGCCTTCCGGCGGGCAAGACGAGGGTGGCCCGGGAAGCGGATCGCACGGGATGTCTGGCGTGATACGGGCCTCAGGGACGGCGCAGGAGGTCGCTACCGGCAGGAATGACAGTTCTGCTGTGCGTCCCCGTTTTGCTCTCGAAAGCACCATTCCCTCCGCCTGACTGATCCCCTAAGTCCGTTCGGTTTCCTCCAGCAACCCCGGCGGCTCCGGGCCGAGTTGCCGCGCAGGGCGCGGCTGCCCGCTCCACCCCGGGCCTTAGGGGCAAGCTGCCGCAAGGGCGGCAGTTGCGGGCGTCTCCCGACGGCCTTGGCCGGGTCTCGTCGGAGGGATGGTCCCTCCGAGGAGCAACGGAGACTTACAATGCAGAACATCGTCATCCTCGCCGGCAACCTCGGCGCCGACCCCGAAACCAACACCACGCCGAACGACACCCGCATCACCATCTTCCGGATGGCCACCTCGCGTGCCCGCTACTCGGAAGGCCGCGTGGTCCGCGACGAGAACGGCTATCGGGTCCAGGACACGGAATGGCACCGCATCAAATGCTTCAACGGCCTCGGCAAGACGGTCCAGCAGCATTGCAAGGAGGGCATGAAGGTGCTGGTGCGCGGCCGCATTCACTACACCAAGTGGACCGACGCCGCCGGGATCGAACGCTACGGCTGCGAGATCATCGCCGAGACGGTCGATTTCCTGAGCCGGCCGAAGCAGACCCAGAACGACGACGGCAAGTTCATCGACGACGATGACATCCCGTTCTGAGCGGGACACCAGGAACCCGGCGGCGCAAGCCGCCGGGTCTTCCCGTGCCTGCACCGGATCGCACCCGCCCGTTCAGCGCGAGATGGACCGGCCGGAACGCCACGCGCCGCAGCGCCTGGCATTCCGATTTCCCCTGTCGGAGCATCGGACCCAAAAACCGGAAGACCACTTTTGGGTCCGATGCTCCCCGTATGAAAGGGGGGCAAGCCGCCCCTCTCAAACTCACCCCCTGAAGGGGCAGGGCCATGCGCCCCGCCCCCTCAGACACCCCCACCCATGGAGGAGTTCCCCTCCAAACCTCCCCTTTCCGGTTGCGCCGAATAATGTCGCGGCCCCTGGTCGGGGCCGCGGGCTCCTCTCTCTCTGACTTCGGATCATGCACCAGCCACTCCGGCGTCAAGGACTTCGCGGTCCCCCCGATTTTCAGCCGATGCCCGAGGGCATCGCCAGAAACCCGGCACCCCCGCTCGCCGCCGCTGGCGGTCGCTTGCGCGATCCCTGACCCCTCGCGGCAACAGTGCAGGCTCCTTCCGTCAGAACGAAAGGAGAAACACATGTCTGATCTCGATTTCCTCGATCTCAACAGGAAGCTCTGTGGCTTCAGGACGCAGGTTCGCAAGAACCGCTTCCGGTGTGATACCCGCTTTGCGCAGTCCCTCCACGACAAGCTGCTGGTTGCCATCAACAGTCATCTCAGCACCTGCCGGGAAGGCGCGAGGGTGCGGCGGTTGCTGCGCTCTGAAACCGATCCGACCGTGCGGGACACCCTCGAAGGGGCACTCGGCGACTGCATGGGCGATCTCGAATCCGGCGGTCGGGGGTTCTACCCTTGGCATCTGCTGGATGCGGTCGATCCCGATCCGGATTTCGGCGGCTATCACCATCCGGTCTTTGCCGTCTGGTGCCATGGCCCGATCCCGGACTGGATGGTGGTCGGCGACGAGCATCTGTGCGGCCTGGGCGCCATCCTGCGGCGGATCGCGACCGCGACAGGCATCCGCTTCACGACCTACCTCTGCCACACCAGCATCGGTCCGGAAGGGGCGGGATGTCTCGATCCCGAGATCTACGAGACCCCGGCCGGCAATCTCCGATACCGATAGCGCGGTGGGGGGGGGGGGGGGGGGGGGGGGGGGGGGGGGGGGGGGGGGGGGGGGAACCCCCCCCGCCACCTTCCCTATGTCCGGCAAGCCATGCTGACCGGATCGACCGCTCGGCATGGCTGATGAAAGGCGGCAAGCCGCATATGCGCTAACTTAATGGCTTGTACTGTTTTCTGGCGGCGGTTGCCTGGCTTTCCCGCTGTCTCGGCGGATCGCAGATATGCCGCATGACGGCGGAGAAACGCCTGGAGATTTTCTTCGCCGCCCGCACCGTCAGTATCGCAGAGAGGATCGTATGCTTCAGGAGGCTATGCAGCCGCCACAGCGACAGTGACCCGAATGCACGAAATGTCGTCTTCGCAGGGGGGAGAGTCGAGGACATCGGTGACGGCCTCGTCGATCAATAGCGCCACGATCAGATGTGCCATGAGCCAGCTTCGCGAAAGGCGCTCGTCCCTGGCTGGCAGTCTGTGTATGCCCAGGCCGCTCTTCAGGCGCTTGAAGGCGATCTCGACCTGCCAGCGCAGCCGATAAGTTTTCCAGACATCCTCGGCGGTCATTTCGTCGACCGGCATCGACGTCAACAGGAGAAGAAAGCCCGAAGTCGCAACCGTCAATGGATGCATCGACTTGCCATCCGCACGCTTCTGATGCCGCCGGCGGGTCGCTTTCTCCGCGCGGGCCGTCGCCTCTTCGTCTTTGCGCCGGACAATGAGCCGGGCATGGAACAGCGGCTTGCCTCGCTGTCTGCAACCGGGGCCGGAATATTCGACCCGTACCTGGTGTTCGCAAACGTCGCCGGGCATCATCGTGCCGTAAATCGCATTCCAGTCGATCAACCGGCCATCGAGCGACGTGAGCCTGACATTGGACCAGGCCATACGCACGATGAAGTCCGCCCCGGCGGACACGACCTCATGGAGCGCCGGAGCACGGGCATAAGCGCGATCGCCAAGCACGATGTCGCCCGGAGCGACGGGTATGCGCGAGAAACTTTCGCCACCGTGGACATCGGTGAGTTCCAGATGCGTGAAGCGGGCAAGGGCCGGCTCATATGCCGCATGAAGCCGGAAATCCGTGCCCGCGCTGCCAGGCCGCGAGATGGAACTGCCGTCGACGATCCGCAGGCGGCGCGCAACGGCGGCGTTTCCCGTATCCGAAGCCTTGCGCAGCAACGCTCCGGCGATGTCTCCCAGCCAGTCGGCCGATCCGCGCAATCGCTTCAAGAGCGCAACATCGGAAATCGCCGCCACGCCGTTCAGACCAGCCTAGGCTGCCGCGGAGCGCAAGCTCATGCCGCCGGGTCCGTAAGCCAATGCCAGCCGCAGCAGGGTCTCGGCGTCACCAACGCCGCGGCGCCGCATAAGCGCCCTGGTTGTTCGCGCGGTCGCGCCGAGATCAATGACCCGCTCCAGCTTCGATAGCAGGGCGGACCAATCAGGATCGATGGAAGCAGTCGTTCGCATCCACCTTATGAATCACGGATAGTTACGGCCTGTCCACACCTTAAGTTAGCGCATATGGGCTGAAGCCCCTCCCTTGAACCCACCCTTGGGAAGGAGGCGACGGTTCCCTCGCCCTCCTTCCCAAACCCATCCTCCTCTCCCGGGTAATCAGGCATCCCATTCCATCCGCCGCGCCGTGTCGGCTCGGGCCGAGAAGCCGGCAACCGAATCAGATGCACCGGGATATGCTCCCGTGTCGTAAGACAAGGACATTTCGCGCAGAAACAGGCTGGCGCCGTGAGTAGAAACGACTAAAATAGATGGGGTATTCGAGTGCTTCGCTTGAAGCACGCCTCAATCAACTAGTTTCTGGCAATCATGTTATTGTGAGAGCTTCCCGTTCCATCCCTACTCTGTGCCGGAGAACAAAGCCTTGGGCCTGGGTCTGATCATAGATATCAAAGGCTGGATGCGCTTTGGGTTGCCAGACGCGACCGAGCTCAATGGCGCAAGTTGTCGGAACCGCAGGAAAAATAGCAAGGCCGACATCTGATCCATGCTGGATCAGTATTTCATCAAATACCCTTCCTACCAGTATCCGATATCCTGTCAAATCGGCCTGATTCCGCAGTTCATTCGCACCAAAACGGTTACTACGAATCTCCCAGATCGATATATCCTGCCCAGGAAACGCCGCAAGGACACGGTCATCAGAAACTTCCGCGGTAACAGACAACTTGAGTGCCACCTTCTTCGGACCTGATCGCCCAACGGTCCGGTCGAAGCTTAGCTGCTCGGCATCGTTTGGCCAGGCCCAGCCAGGCTTTGGTTCACGATGCCGCCCGTAGACAGTCGCCTCCGAAATGTCTGAAAGCAGACGACCCAACTCTATCAGGATCGGGATCGGCGCGAACCCAAAAATTGCGAGGTGTTCCAGATCACCATCCCGATACCGACCTCGGATCTCACGTTCAAATCTTGTCCTGAGGTTATTGATCTCGGTTGGGTAGTATGTTGGGTCACTATCCTTGTGGTCCATCCCCCTGATCTTGATGTCGATCGGGTGTCGATCTGCCAACACGAAGTCAGGCGTTATTGCTTCAATACAAGCCTTGAGAGGTACAGCAGTCTCATTGTCACCAATCGTAGCGCTGATGCGAAGTATGTGTGCTGCCGAAGCAGTTGGATTCGACATAAGCCGATGAACACGCTCTTCATGAGTCCGCTTCATCTCACGCAGAGCTGCGACTGTGTATCGGTCGATTTTTTTTGGGTCATCGATCTCCTTGTGGTGAGGATCACATATCAGCATCAAGTTGTCAGGATCGTCTGACAACTGGTGGGAAAGAACCGGATCCCCCCGCAAAAACGCCGGGTCGGATGCAATAATATGCGCGAGGTAGGCGTGGTTCTTGTTGAGATCGCCCGTAATCAGATCGCCGTCGAGCCGTTTTCCACAGCCGGGATACTGGCACCTACAGGCAGCGCGCCCCCAAACGACCATCCGTGTGACCGGTGAAGGGCTACGTCCTCGCGCCATCAGTCTCGTCCAGTTCAAGTGCCATCATTTCGCGAATGGAAATAGGGCCTGGCGCATTAGCTCCATGCCAAGTTCCATCCAAGTGCCAGATTTCGTAGTAATGGAGCCATTCTGAGACCCATGGGACCGTGGTATCAGCGATCAGCATGGTGTTTTTCCATTCCCCGGTATCAGGGTCGTACAAGCAGAGCGCCGAGTCCTCAGGCTTGTCGCTATTGTAGCGAAGGTGCGGGAGGTCGATGAAGTCCTCTCCTTCGCGGGGCCGCAGCTTCGGCTCACAGATGAAGGCGAGGGGAACAGCCTTGGAATTCTGCCATTCCCACTGGATCTGTACTGTGTAGCTCATCTGGAAACCACGAAGCGGCCCGACCCAGACAAGGAGCTGATTGCCATGAGCGAGACGTGGCCTGAGTTCAGGCCATCGCTTCTCCATCCGCCCAAGTTGAGATTGGGTTGACCTCGGCTTCGTGCGCTTGATCATCGCTTCAGTCGGCCCGGATGGAAATGGTGGGCAGGCGCTCTCGATACCTCTGCGGCCTTCTTAGCAGTCGGTGCCAGAAGAGCAGGTGCGGCAACGAATCCCTTGCCGCGTTCATATACGCTTGGGGCAGCCACGGTAGGTAGACCATCGATGTAGGAGTGAACTGCCTGTTCGCTTACCTTTTCGCCAAAGAGTCCGTCAAAGATTTTCCGAATGTCGGTAAGCTCGGAACTTCTGGCTTTTGCCAACTCGGCCAAGAGATGTTGGAGATCAGCGCGGAATACCCTCATTTCGTGGTTGGATTTAGGCCAGCGATCGTTGAAGTTCTCTTCCAAGAATACCGGATTACGCTCTTCGGGTCGGCGGCCGGTCTCCAGGGCAATAGCCATCCGGCGATCAAGTTCTTGAGCAAACGCCTCTAGCTGAGCGCAAACTCCAAAAGCGCTCGGAGGCACTTCGACGGCAATTTTGGAGAGATAAATCGAGACCGGACGCCTCATATCCCGATGGGCATATCGCAGGTTCAAGTAGCGCTTCATCAGCTTGAGCGCGATAACCTGCGGTGCATCGCGGATCGGATCAATGGGCTCGGGCAGCTCGTCTATTTCTGAGGCCATCATGACCGTACCGGACACCAATCGATCCCTGATCTGTAGACGAGCGCGCAGATCACGGACCTGATTCTGGAATGCAATCGTCGGCATCGAGACCCGTCTCCGGAACCAGCCTCCAAAACCGTAGGGGTTCACGGCAAATCTTGCATCTGGTCCATCATCAGGACTGTGATAGATGTCGCCGACGCGCTCCGCGCGAGGAGCCTTCGCTGGGTCCATCGGGGTCACATCAAGGTGCATGAACGCAAACTGAAGTTGGATACAGCGGGTGCAACGTTCGATCTTGCGGACGTCTGGAAAGCCTTGGAACGCTTCGTGAAGCTCATCCAAGACCATCCGGGGCGTCCACCCAAACGGTGTGCCGAACTCCAGTATGGCATCGAGATCGAACCGGTCGTCCTCCGCACCATGGACGATGGTAGCGCCAATCGCTCGAGATCCTTGCGGGTAGACCAAGGCAGTTTCGAGGTAGAAGCGCATACGGCCCGTGGGCCTCTGTAGAAACTCGGGGATCAGCTGGTAGCGCTTGCCCGCAACTTGATGGTCGCGTGGGCTCAGTTCCATTCCGAGAACCGTGGCAAGAAGCAGGGCGTCCAGCCCGGGTGCAGTTGTATCAAGGGGCATCGAGAACTCCTCCTGCTGCCGAGCTCGTTCGACTGCCTCCCTCAATCGCCGTGCCGTACGTCAATATATAGGCATCGATATCATCGATCAACACCATGCCTGGTTTTTTGTTCTTGATTTGATCCAGTCCATCTTCTCGACTTCTTGGTGACGGAAGGGGAGTCTCTCCGCGCTCCCAAGGGTCTGTTCGCTACGAGTACGACAAACAAACATCCGCACCCTTGTTTGCCGACAGAGCAGGGCACTTCTCAGTTGATCGTATACTCCCGCCAGGGGATCGACCGCAGCGGCACCCGCGACATGAAGCGGGCGATGTCCGGCCGGCCGTAATAGGTCGGCCGGCCGCGCCCGTCCTGCGCCATCAGCACGACCGGCACGCCGAAGACCGGGGCGAAGCCCCGGATCGCGTCGGTGGCCGCCACGCTGTTCTGCACCACATGGGGTTTCACCACCACGACGGCGAAGGTCTGACCCTGCTCGCGGATCACCGCACCTTGCACACGCATCTGCCTCGTTCCTTCTCTCAGGCCGCCAGCCTGTTGAGGCGGCTGTTGATCCATTCCCAGGCATCTTGGGTCAGCCAGCCCGAATAGTCGCGGGTGACGCCGATCACGAGGACGCGGTCGTTCTTGTCGACGTGGGGGGCTAGCCGGTCCCAGACGCCCTTGGCGTTCAGATTGGTATCGACCAGCCAGGTCGATCCGAGGTAGTGCCAGCAGTCCCCGAGGTTCTTGATAGCCTTATGCAGCTCGTCGTAATTCTGACCCGGCCGCTTCAGGTCATAGTTGATCGCGTAGATCATTTCTGTTCTCCTGTCGGTGTCGCGACGTGGACCGGAAACCGGCCCTGATGCGCCTCGACTCCCTATGCGGACATCGAAGGGCGTCCCGGACATCCGCCGTCTCATGTCCGCGCAGGGGCCGCTCTCCCGCATAGGAGAGCGAAGGGGGACGGAAGGTGTGAGTTTGCAGGAAGCCGCGACCGCCAGAAGCAGAGTCGAGATCGTCGAAGCGATCCGAGGCCTTTCGGCCGCCGATTGGGTGCGGTTGAAGAGGGTCGCCGCCTACTATGCACGTCCCACCATTTCGGCCCAGGACCTGTTGCAGGAGGCTTTCATTCGCGCGCTCGATGGCAGCCGGATCTGTCCGGCACATGTGGATGTGGTGCGGTTTCTGGCCGAGGCCATGCGCAGCATCGCGGATGGTGAGCGTGAAAAAGCTGAACGCCGTCCCACCCTCGTTCCTATCGAGAGCGGAAGCGGCGCTGCAGCAGCCTTGAGTTGCCCGGACCCTACACCGGGTGTGGAGGACCGGATCGTGCAGGCGGAGCAGGAGGCGCGGATGCGCGCCGATCTGCTCGCGCTTTTCGATGACGACCCGGCAGCGAAGGATATCATGGAAGGCACCATGGAGGGCATGACGGCGGAGGAACTGCGAGAGCTGACCGGTCTCGATAGAACGGCCTACGATTCCAAACGTAAGCTGATCCGCCGCCGGATCGACAAGAGGTATCCCGCAGGATGGCAGCCATGACCGGAAAGGACGATAGGGCCGGCCGGCCGTTCGACCGGCTAGCTGGTGCATTCGCCGAGGACATTTTCAACGTGTCTGACGAGCAGATTATTGCTGAGTTCCGAGAGGATGGTGGAGACCCGGATCAGAACGCGGTCGAGATGCGGGCGTTGTTCGAGAAGAGCCTGCTTACGGTGAATAAAGCCCGGATGGCATCTGCGAAGGCTGGGGCTGCCACAAGCCGTCACGTTCCAAAGGAGCAGACCGCAAACGTCGTGAATATTGCAGATGCGCGAACGCGCCTTCGAGCCGTTTTAGCACGCGCTGATACTATTCCTGGTCTGACTTTGGCAGCGCGCAAGGAAAACGAGCTTTCGGATGCTGATGTTCTGGGGATGCTGGAAGAGCTGGCCGAACTGGGCCTGCTGGAAGACAACGATGACGCCGGAAAATACTAATGCGGCTGTCTCCTGCCGAATTGCTCCTTCAGGAACTGGGTGTAACTGACCCGGCCGAGATCGACCTTGAGGCAATCGCTTATCATGTCAATGCGCGTGTCCGATACCGGCCTCTTGATGGTTGTGAGGCCCGGATCGTCGGGACGGCGGATCGCGCCATCATCACTGTAAATTCCAAGAGTCAGTGGCGCCGAAAACGATTCTCGATCGCGCATGAACTGGGTCACTGGCACCACCACAGGGGACGTTGCCTTGCCTGCCGGGTAGAGGAGTATCGCCCGCGATCGACGGTTTCTCCCGAACGAACTGCTGACGGGTACGCGGCCGATCTCCTCATGCCGAACTATCTGTTCCGCCCGTTGGCAAAGGCGCAGAAGAAGCTGAACTTTGCCTCGATCAAGGCTCTTGCCGACGCTTTCGATGCTAGCCAGACGGCGACAGCTATCCGTTTGGTCGAAGCCGACTTCGCCCCGGCCATGCTGGTTTGCCATGGGCTGCAAGGTCGGAAATGGTTCGTCCGATCCCGCAGCGTGCCTGATCGGTGGTTCCCGCAGGATAATCTAGACGCGGAGAGCTATGCCTTTGGTATCCAGTTTGGTGCCGATCCGGACGGCCCGATCCTTCGGAAAATTGGGGCGGATGCTTGGTTCGACCGCGTTGGTGCAGATCGTTTTGAGATTCAGGAGCAGACCATTCGGACTGGCCCTGGCGAGACTCTGACTCTGCTGGTATTCTGCGACGAGCGCATGTTTGAAGATCAGGACACGCGGCGGTATGGTCGATAGAGCTTTCATAAAGATTGATTTTTTCGGAGGTTGGTGGCTCCCGCGTCGTCGCAATCCATCATGAGACGCTGCTGCTTACCGACAACAACGACTAAATTAGCCGTAGTTTACAAAAGCGCCTAAAAACAGCCTATGAGAGATGCCGGTCCTTGATTCTGGAGGGTTCGGTATGCCTGAAGATCACTTCATCGGGTTGGACGTCTCGGCTCGGAGCGTCAACCTCTGCGCGGTGGATGGGGACGGCAAGGTCGTTCATGAAGCCAAGCTGTCGTCGCAGCCAGACGACATCGCGCGTCATGTTCTGGCGCTTCCATTCACTGTCGCTCGCGTCGGCTTGGAGGCCGGGATGCTCTCGCAGCACATATACGGCGGACTCGCTGAAGCCGGTCTTGCCGTGGTTTTGCGTCGAAACCCGCCACATGAAAGCTGCCCTGGCGGCGCAGTTGAACAAGACCGATCGGCATGATGCGCGAGGGATCGCACAGATGATGCGGGTTGGCTTGTTCAAGCCCGTCCACGTCAAGACGGCGACCAGCCGCCGCCTGCGAGCCGTTCTCGCCGCTCGTCAGTTGCTGCGGAACAAGCTGCAGGATGTCGAGAATGAAATCCGGGGATTGATCCGCGATTTCGGCTACCATCTTGGCAGGGTCACGAGACGAGACTTTGAAGCGCACGTTCGCGAACTGACCGCAGACACAGATCTGCACCGGATCTCGGACGCATTGCTCCTGGCAAGACGCGGACTATGGGAGCAGTTTGACCGCCTGGACGATCTGCTGGTCCGCCTGGCGCGGGAAGACGAACTGACCCGGCGCTTCATGACGGTCCCGGGTGTCGGGCCGATGGTCGCACTGACCTTCCGGGCGACCGTCGATGTTCCTTCGCGTTTCACGAGGTCCAGAACGGTCGGTGCCCACTTCGGCCTGACACCTCGCAAGCGGCAGTCGGGAGAGGTCGACCGA
The DNA here is from genome assembly GCF_046335115.1 of Paracoccus sp. P2. Lineage (NCBI taxonomy): Bacteria > Pseudomonadati > Pseudomonadota > Alphaproteobacteria > Rhodobacterales > Paracoccaceae > Paracoccus > Paracoccus sp. P2. The sequence goes on from NZ_JBGOSN010000004.1 coordinate 122,855, forward strand.
ACGGGCCGGATCTCCCGGTGGGGCGACGCAATGATGCGCAGCCTGCTCTACGAGGCTGCGCAGGTTTTGCTCGCAAGGGTGAAGCGGTGGTCGGCGCTGAAGGCATGGGCCATGCAGGTGGCCCGGCGCCGAGGCCGCAAGAAGGCCATCGTCGCACTCGCGCGCAGGATTGCCGTGATCCTGCATCGCATGTGGATCGATGGAACAGAGTTCGACTGGGGGGAAAGGCGAAAGCCTGCCTCTCCATGACGCGAGTTCGGCCAGGTGACCCCTGACCGAAGCACCTCCCCGCGAGGGGACGGGGGACGGCGAGTGCGCAAATACGACTTGACCGCTGCGAACTATTGCCGCGATGTCGCAAAATAGATTGTTCCGCCGGCTCCTCTGATCCCATCCTGTGGCGGCCACGTGCCGACCTCGAAGAGAAGCATGATCCTCGCGGGAGTGCTGGTCAGTCCTGACCGTCTGGCTTGACCAGTTCAATGTGGCTGACTTCGAGCGCCTGCGCGATCTCGTAGAGTGTGATCACCGTCGGGTTGCGCTGTCCGCGTTCCAGACTGCTGAGATACTGCTGGCTCAGACCGGAGCGCACCTCCAATTCCTCCTGCGTCAGGCCTCTCTCCCGACGCAGGCGGGCAAGATTCCGGCCGACCAGTTTGCGCATGTCCATGCGCAGGAAGATCGCGATTTACATACTATAAGTTTATCAACTATAATATGTAAAAGTGCTGCGACGAGGAGTTTGAGGTCGCGCAAATGACGTGATCCGAATAGAGAAGTCGTAGTTCTGGAGTGCGTGCAGGTCCGGATGGGAGGTGATCATGTATGATCACCGCTCGCCAATCCCGGGCCGCGCGTGCGCTCTTGGGTTGGACACAGGAGACGCTCGCTGACAAGGCCAGAGTATCGTTGACCGCGCTCAAGCGCCTCGAATCCGAAAACGGACTCGAGGTGTTCGAGACCACGCGCGATGAGGTGCGCCGGGCCCTTGAGGCGACGGGGATCGTTTTTCTGGCAACCGACAAGGGCGAGGGTGTGTTGTTGCTTCACGAAAGCCGCAACACAGGACCGTAGCGTCACCGTCGCGGTGACGACCGGGTCTCGTCAAAAAGAATGGCTATCTCTCGGCAGAGATGGTTAACAAATTCGTTACCAGCGGTGATGAGAACGTGATGGGAAAGGCCATACAGAAGTTTCTCGACGAACCACCGGCCAGCGACAGGCTCACGGCCTATGACCGGGACCACATGAAGCTCTATATGCGCCTGCTTGATGCAGAGCGCGATGGTGCTGACTGGCGTGAAGCCGTGCAGATCCTGTTTGGGCTCGATCCCGAAAATGATCCCGCACATTGCCGTGCCATCCATGACGCCCATCTGTCCCGCGCGCATTGGATGACCGAGCAGGGCTATCGCCAGCTCGTCGCCGAAAGCCAGCGCAAGACCTGACCCGTGATGCGCCGCACGCATCACCTGACAACCTGCACCCGACTTCCCCAATGCAACCTGCCGGGGAATCCTGATCATCCCAAATTCCCAGTAAAACACTCGGGAGGCTGTGATGATCCCAGACGCATCAATCTGGCGCTCTTCGGCGGACTATGACCATCTGGATGCTTTGACGGCATCCGACGTGGCATGGGAATGGCTGCGCCGCAACGACGCCTATGACGCCGATTTCGAAGCCTCGGTCTCCGCCCGCGGAGATCCAGACCCGCTGACCGAACGCATTCGGCAGCGGTGGGGGTTGCGATTTCCCCGTCGATCCTCTTCTGCCGCCTCCTGAAGCCCCGGTCCTCTGGCTTCCTCACGCAGACACCAGCGTTGTGGTGTTGACGGAGATTCCGTCCCAGCTCGGAGACGGTTCTGGGATTATCCCGCAGATCCGGCGTATGGACCGCGCGGAAGATAACGCCGATGCCGCCTTCCGCTTCGCGCTCGGCAACGGGCAAATCATTCCGATCCTCGACTGCACAGCCGGCGGCGACAGGGTCGCTGGCGCGTTTATCCCGTTTAGCCTCGACGGGTTCGACCGGATCGAGTCCGTCAATCGGCTCCTCTGTGCCCTGCATGATCGCGCGATCCCGCACGATACCCGCCTGACCCGGCAGCAGCGCGCGAGGTTGCGGCGCATGCTGCGGGCCTTCGACGGCCACCGCGCAGGCGCCACCCAGCAGGAAATCGCGCAGGTGATCCTGAACACCGGCGTGCTCGACCGGGACGAATGGCAGGCCTCCTCGGCCCGCCACGCTGTCAAGGCGTTGCTGCGCGAGGCCCGTGGCATGATTGCGGGCGGTTATCGAAAGCTGCTGCGTCATCGCCGCCCACGCTAGCGCAGTTTCCAACCTCGGGCGGTGGGCGATTTCGATACCCCCCAAGTTCGCCCTGCATATCGCCGCGTCTTGTTCGCCACCGTGGTCGTTGCCCGTCGCTGATCCGCAGCGACCGTCCCGAGCATCACGGAGGTCTACCCCATGCCGCACGAACCCGTTCTTTTGCCGCCGCGCTTTCTGCGCACCAAGGATGCTGCCAAGTTTCTGAGCCTTTCGGCCCGGACCCTGGAGAAGCACCGCACCTATGGGACCGGCCCGGCCTATCGCAAACTCGGCGGCCGTGTCGTCTACGCTATCGACGATCTGGAAGCCTGGACCGAACGCGGTGCGGTGACCTCCACCTCCGATCCGCGCGGCGCGGTGCTGCCCGCCAAACGCCACCCGCAGCTATCCGGCCACCAGGCCAGAAGCTGCGCGCGCTGAGCTTCCGCAGATTCCGATGGCAGCGCCACGCAGGTCCCCTTCCGAGCGCGGGCAGCTTGACATCTTCAGGGCGCTGCCCGGCGATTTCGCGCCCAGAGACGCACAGGATCTCATGGCCTATCCCTTCTTTTCCCTCGCCAAATCCCGACGCATCGCGCCGATCGACTTCGCCGCCGGCAATGTCACCATCCGGGTCGAGGCGGTTCCCGATCATGGCATGGCCACGATCTGGGACGCCGACATCCTGATCTGGGCGGCGAGCCAGATTGTCGAGGCCCGCGATTCCGGGCTGCGGACATCGCGGCTGATGGCCGCGACCCCCTATGAAATTCTCCGCTTCATCGGTCGTGGCACCTCGATGCGCGACTACCAGCGCCTGAGGGCGGCGCTTGATCGGCTGCAATCCACCACGGTCAGCACCACGATCCGTCAGCCGGTGGAAGGCCGGCGCCATCGCTTCTCCTGGATCAACGAATGGAAGGAGCGCAGCACGCGCGATGGTCGCCCCGACGGGATCGAGATGATCGTGCCGGACTGGTTCTATCAGGCCGTTCTGGACGATGCCCTCGTGCTGACCATCGACCCGGCATATTTCGAGCTGACCGGGGGCCTGGAACGCTGGCTCTACCGCATCGTGCGCAAGCATGGTGGCCGCCAGAGAACCGGATGGCGGTTCGATTTCCGGCATCTGCATTCGAAATCCGGCAGCCTGTCGCCTTTCAAGCGCTTTTCCTTCGAGCTGCGCGACATCATCCGGCGTCAGCCGCTGCCCGGATACACCCTGTTTCTGGAAGCCGAGATCGGTGGCCGCGTTCTGCTGGCCTTCGAGCCCGCCTCGCCCTGTGGAAAACCTGTGAATGCCGTCGTGCCATCGGGAACCCGGAGAGACGTGCCATCGGGAACCGGGGTCACGTGCTATGGGGAACCGAAACCGGGGTTAACCCACCGTGGTCATTCGCAAAATCGCGCCCTTAACTTAGAGTCTAACAAAGACTCTAACATTGAAGGGCGCGTGGGCGATGTGGAAAAGCTCATCCGCGACACCGCCAGAAGCCTCCGAATTTCTGCAAAGAAGGGCGCATCGAAGCCGGAATCGGCCCGCAAACCGGCAGCCGATCCGGGCAATGAAAAGCAGGTCGACAAGACCGACGCGCCCCATCTGCCCCTCGATCTGCCGGGAGGGGGCCGATGATCATCGCGCTCCTCAACCAGAAGGGTGGTGTCGGCAAGACGACACTGGCGTTGCACCTTGCCGGTGAACTGGCGCGGGATGGAAAGCGCGTCACCCTGATCGACGCCGATCCGCAGGGTTCTGCCCTCGACTGGTCGCAGCAACGCACGCGAGAAGGCCATCCCCGTGCCTTCGGCACCATCGGCCTGGCGCGTGATACGCTGCACCGTGAAGCCCCTGATCTGGCCCGTGACGCAGATCATATCGTCATCGACGGCCCGCCGCGTGTTGCCGGTCTCATGCGCTCCGCGCTGCTCGCCGCCGATCTCGTGCTGATCCCGGTGCAGCCATCGCCATTCGACGGCTGGGCCTCTGCCGAGATGCTCGCCCTCCTGGCGGAGGCCCGCATCTACCGGCCCCAGCTCGTCGCGCGCTTCGTTCTCAACCGCCGCGGGGCGCGCACCGTCATCGCCCGTGAGACGGCCGAGGCGCTGGCGGATCACGATCCCCCTGTGCTCGCCAGCACCATCGGCCAGCGCGTCGTCTTCGCCGACGCCGCGCAGACCGGGCGGTTGGCCCGCGAAATCGACGACCAGTCGCCTGCGGCGCGCGAGATCGCCGCGCTCGCCGCCGAGATTCTTCGACTGGGCATCGGGAGGATCGCACCATGACGATCCTCACCGGAGATTGCCGCGAAGAGATGCCCTGGCATGCGCCTTACGACATGATCCTTGCCGATCCGCCCTATGGCGACACCTCGCTCGCCTGGGATCGGCGTGTCGAGGGCTGGGTCGCGCTGGCGCGCGCCGCCCTTAGACCGACCGGCTCGCTCTGGGTCTTCGGCTCGCTGCGCAGCTTCATGGCGACCGCCGACCGCTTCACCGAGGCTGGCCTACGGCTCGCGCAGGAGATCGTCTGGGAGAAGCAGAACGGCAGCGGATTCCATGCCGACCGCTTCAAGCGGGTGCATGAACTGGCGGTGCAATTCTATCCCGCCGAGGCCGCCTGGCGCGACATCTACAACGATGTCCAGACCACGCCCGACGCCACGGCCCGGACGGTGCGGCGCAAGCAGCGCCCGCCCCATACCGGCCAGATCGACGCTGGCCACTACGTCAGCCATGACGGCGGGCCGCGCCTCATGCGCTCGGTCATCACTCTGCGCAACTGCCACGGTCGCGCCATCCATCCGACCGAGAAACCCTCGGCGCTGCTGGAAATCCTGATCCGTACGAGCTGCCCCGAAGGTGGCCTCGTCGGCGACTGGTTCGCCGGTTCCGGCGCGGCCGGGGAAGCCTGCCGACTGTCCGGCCGGCGCTATATCGGCTGCGAGATCGACCCCGACATGGCCGACCGCGCACGGGCGCGCCTCGCCACCGTGCTGCCGTTCAATGACGGAGGCGCGCCATGACCGGCCGGTCTGACAAGCGCGGCTTCGCGACCCGCCCGGCCGATCCCGAGGGCTGGATCAAGGCCGGTGACGCGCCGCCGGCGCGCGATGGAGTCGCGACAGCTTACTCCGCCCGGCTCACCGTGGACATCACGCCGGAGCTGCGCGGGCGGATCAAGATTGCGGCCTTCAAGCGTGGCGTCACCGTCGCCGAGATGCTGCGCGAACTGCTGGCGCGCGAGTTTCCCGATGCATCGGGAGAGCGCCCATGATCACCATCGACGCGCATCTGGCCGATCTGACCCGTGTGGACCTGACCTGGATCGAAGGCAGGACCGAATACTGGATCCGGTTCGGCCAGGAGGCAGGCTCGCAGATCCTCGACAACAATCGCCGCCATGTCTTCTTCCGTCCTGGCACGATCTTCGCCTTCGTTCGCTGGGCGGCGAATGACTTTGGGACGATCATGTCGCGCCTCCACATCCTGCGCGGGGTGGCACCGGGCGAGCCCTGCCAAACGCTGCCCTGCGTCTGTCCCGGCGGCGAGATTCTCCTGAAGATCGACGGCTGGCCGAAGGTCGAATCCGTCCTTCGCCACATCGACGGGATCGAGGCCGGCGGCATCGATCTGGCCGAGGTCGATCCCGATCACTGGTGGCACGTCGGCCACTGGATGAGCGCAGGTGAAGCGCCGCGACCCTACACCGCTGCGCGCCATCGCGCATGGCTCCGGCGGCGGGAGATCAGCCCATGACCCGCATCCGCTATGTCATCGCAACGGTGGCCGCCGCGCTCGGGATCGCCATCGCAGGATTCGTTCCGACCGCGCCACGGCTGGTCTGGAACGTTTCGGCCAGCGTGCCCATCGGCTTTTACACCGTCGTGCCCACAGAGCGGATCGACCTCTTCGACCTGGTCGCCGTCATGCCGCCCGAACCCTTTGCGTCCTTCATGGCCGAACGCGGCTACGTCGCCCGCGACGTGCCGCTTCTGAAGCGCGTCCTCGGCCTGCCCGGACAGCGGCTATGCCGCGACGGCCAGGTCATCACCGTCGACGGCGTTCTGCATGGCGAAGCGCGCGACCGCGACAGAATCGGCCGCGACCTGCCGGTCTGGCAGGGCTGCCGCATCATCGCCGGGGGCGAGGTCTTCCTGATGAACCCGGATGTCGGCGACAGCCTCGACGGTCGCTACTTCGGCCCGTTTCCCGTCTCGGCGGTGATCGGACGGGCCACCCCGCTCTACACCGATGAAGACGGCGATGGCCGCTTTGTCTGGCGCGCGCCGATGCGGTGACGGCGCGTCCAGAGCGGGGCGGTAGCGCCGTCCCGCACCTTCTCCACCGCATTTGAAAGGAGCCTCCAATGGCACAGATCGGCCAGTTTACCCGCACCGCCTCCGGCTATTCCGGGCAGGTTCGCACCCTCTCGCTCGACGTCGACCTGACCTTCGTTCCGACCGACAACGCTGAATCCGACAAGGCGCCCGCCTATCGTATCCATCTTGGCGATGAGGATGGACCGGAAGTCGGCGCGGGCTGGAAACATACCGGCGAAAGCGCGGGTCCGTATATCTCTGTCATCCTCGACGACCCGGTGTTCCCGCAGCAGATCCGCGCCCGGCTGTTCCAGTCCGATGAGGAAGGCCGCGACTGGAACCTGCGCTGGACCCGCGCGAAGAAGCGCGACGAGCAGGAGTGACCACGGTCATGTCCTGCACCCGCCAGATGATCGGGAGATGCGGCGCGCGCCGCCGCATCCTCCTCTTCTTTCTTTCCGGCCTGCTGACGGCAACCACCGCGATACCCCAGGGTTTGGCGCAGACCGATCCACCGCATTCAGCCACCGTCGTACATCCGCAGGGTGCCCATATCGCCGAGGCAGCGCAGAGGTTCGGCATCCCGGCCGCCTGGATCATCGCGGTGATGCGCGTCGAAAGCGCGGGCGATCTGCGCGCGCTTTCTTCCGCCGGAGCGATGGGGCTGATGCAGGTCATGCCCGAGACCTGGGCGGCACTGCGCATCCGACATGGCCTCGGTGATGACCCCTATGACCCGCGCGACAACATCCTCGCGGGCGCGGCCTATCTGCGCGAGATGTGGGATCGCTACGGCAATGTCGCGGCGATGCTTGCGGCCTATAACGCCGGCCCCGGGCGCTACGACGAATACCTCTCGACCGCACGCCCGCTTCCGGCCGAGACCCGCAGCTATGTCGCGGTACTGACGCCGATCCTGCTCGGTGAAGACCTTCCCGACGGCGGATCGGCTGTCACACCGCCGCGCGACTGGCGCGAGGCCGCGATCTTCGTGGCGCAGCAGATCGGCGCTTCCAATGCCGATCCCGCGTCACCCGACCGAACACCGGACGATGCGCCTTCGCTCGTCCCGGCCGCGCCGGAAGCCCTCACCGCCTTGCAGCCGGAGGGGCTGTTCGTCGCCCGCGATGCTGGAGGGCACCGGCCATGAGCATCGGCACCGCACTTCGCATCCCATCGGGCGCTGGCGTGTCATGGAGGGCGCAGAGGGTCGCGGCTGGCACCACGACCGAAGGATGGCGAGATAAAAAGGCGCACGGTGCGCGACGGTCGGGCGGTTGTTTTTGCAGGGATTTCTGGCGCGTTCCGCACCGTGCGGCGCTGGCGCGCACCGTCCGTTTCGCCGCCATCTCCCTGATTTTCTTCTCTGCTTTGCACTGTGCGGGGCTGACCCATGGCCGATGACAGCGAGTTCCGCATCCGCCCGGGGCGTATCCGCTCGACGCGGGCGCAGCAGGCGCGTCCCTTTATCTCCCAGGCGCTGGCGGCCGCGCAGAAAGCCGGTGGCCGGGTCTCCCGCTCCGGTAAGGTGACCGGCGGCAACCGCTCGCGCTTTGGTCGGGGACAGCGCGCCAGCATTCAGGCCAATCGGATGTTGACCGGGCGGTCACGTAATGTCGTGATCAAGACCCGCGTCGTCCGCCATACCGCGCGCTCTGCACCTCTTGCGGCCCATCTGAACTATCTCGGCCGTGACGGCGTGACCCGTGACGGGGAGAAGGCGCATCTCTTCGGTCCCGAGGGGGATGACATGGATGCCCGCGCGTTCGCGGAACGCTGCAAGGATGACCGGCACCATTTCCGCTTCATCGTCTCGCCGGAGGATGCGGTCGAGATGATCGACCTGCGCGAGCATGCCCGCGAGTTGATGGCGCAGATGGAGAAGGATCTCGGCACGAAACTCGACTGGGTCGCGGTCGATCACTGGAACACCGACAATCCCCATACCCATATCATTCTGCGTGGCCGCACAGATGACGGCCAGGACCTGGTGATCTCGCGGGACTATATAAAAGAGGGGATGCGCGCCCGCGCTCAGGATCTCGTCACGCAGGAACTCGGCCCGCGCACCGACATCGAGATTCACCGCAATCTGGAACGTCAGGTCGAGGCCGAGCACTGGACCCAGCTCGACCGCCAGCTGCTCCGTGATGCCGGCAAGTCCGGTGTCGTCGATCTCGCGCCCCATGCCGACCGACCGCAGGACGAATTCCATACGTTGAAGGTCGGCCGGCTCCGCACCCTCGAAGTCCTCGGCCTCGCCGATCAGGTCGGCCCGGCGCAATGGGTGATCCGGCCCGAGGCCGAGACAGTCCTGCGCGAGCTGGGTGAACGCGGCGATATCATCAAGCGCATGCACCGCGCCCTGACCGAACGCGGGATCGAGCGCGGCTCTGGCAGTTATGTCCTTGCCGGCGAAAGTCTCGATGTGCCTGTCGTCGGTCGTCTGGTCGAGCGCGGCCTCGATGACGAGTTGAAAGGCACTGCCTATGCGGTGGTCGATGGCGTGGACGGGCGCAGCCATCACATCAGGCTCTCGCATCTGGATGCCGCCGGTGACAGCCCGCCGGGTTCCATCGTCGAGCTTCGGGCCTGGGAGGATGCGCAGGGCACGCGCCGCGTGGCGCTCGCCGTTCGTTCCGATCTCGATCTCGGCGCGCAGGTCGGGGCTTCGGGGGCGACCTGGCTCGACCGGCAGGCCATCGCCCGCGATCCGATTGCGCTTTCCGACAGCGGCTTCGGCGCCGAAGTCCGTCAGGCCATGGATGAGCGCGCCGAGGCCCTGATCGGGGAGGGCTTTGCCGAGCGGCAGGGCGGGCGGGTCGTCTTTGCCCGTCGTCTGCTCACCACGCTGCGCCAGCGCGAGGTCGATGCCCTTGGCGAGAAGCTCGCCGCCGAGACCGGGTTGCCGTTCAATCGCGCTGGCAGCGGGGAATATGTCGCTGGTTCCTATCGCCAACGCTTCGCGCTCGCCTCGGGCCGTTTCGCCATGATCGATGACGGCCTCGGCTTCCAACTCGTGCCCTGGTCGCCCTCTCTCGACAAACAGATCGGCCGTCATGTCTCCGGCGTCGCCCGCGATGATGGCGGGGTGGATTGGGAGTTCGGTCGCAAGCGCGGCCTCGGTCTCTGACAGCATCCGGAAAGGAATAACCCATGTCCGCCACAAAGATCCTCTGGGGACAGATCTCCATCGTCTTCCTGATCATCCTCGCGACCACCTGGGGCGCGACGCAATATGTCGCCTGGAGCCTCGGTTACCAGGCCCAGCTCGGCCCGCCCTGGTTCGAGCTCTTCGGAACGCCGATCTATTTTCCGCCGGCGATCTTCTGGTGGTGGTATTTCTATGAAGCCTATGCGCCGACGGTCTTCACCAAGGGCGGCCTCATCGCGGCATCGGGTGGCTTCATCGCCATCGCCGTCGCGATCGGCATGTCGGTCTGGCGGGCGCGGGAAGCAAAGAACGTCGCAACCTATGGCTCGGCCCGATGGGCGGAAAGGCCCGAGATCAAGGCGGCGGGGCTGCTCGATCCCGACGGTGTCGTGCTGGGCCGTTACGATCAGGACTATCTGCGCCATGACGGGCCGGAGCATGTGCTGTGCTTCGCGCCGACCCGATCCGGCAAGGGCGTTGGCCTTGTGGTGCCGTCACTTTTGACCTGGCCCGGCTCCGCCATCGTCCATGACATCAAGGGCGAGAACTGGCAGCTCACCTCGGGCTTTCGGGCGCGCCATGGCCGCGTTTTGCTCTTTGATCCGACCAATCCGAAATCCTCTGCCTACAATCCGCTCCTTGAGGTGCGCCGCGGGGAATGGGAGGTGCGGGACGTCCAGAACATCGCCGATATCCTCGTCGATCCCGAAGGCAGCCTCGACAAGCGCAACCATTGGGAAAAGACCTCGCATTCGCTTCTGGTCGGCGCGATCCTGCATGTCCTCTATGCCGAACCCGACAAGACGCTGGCAGGCGTCGCCAAATTCCTGTCCGACCCAAAACGTCCGGTGGATTCCACGCTCCGGGCGATGATGAAGACCCCGCATCTGGGCGAGGCGGGACCGCATCCGGTCGTTGCCAGCGCCGCGCGCGAGCTGAGGAACAAATCCGAGAACGAAAGATCAGGTGTCCTGTCCACCGCCATGTCGTTCCTTGGCCTTTACCGCGATCCGGTGGTGGCCGAGGTCACGCGTCGCTGCGACTGGCGGATCAGCGATATCGTCAGCGGCGAAGAGCCGACCACCCTGTATCTCGTCGTGCCGCCCTCCGACATCAATCGCACCAAGCCGCTGATGCGTCTGCTGCTCAATCAGGTCGGCCGGCGCCTGACCGAGGATCTGCAGGCCAATGCCGGGCGGCATCGGCTGCTCCTGATGCTCGACGAGTTTCCGGCGCTCGGGCGGCTGGACTTCTTCGAGACCGCACTGGCCTTCATGGCAGGCTATGGCCTGAAGAGCTTCCTGATCGCGCAATCGCTGAACCAGATCGAGAAAGCCTATGGGCCGAACAACTCGATCCTCGACAACTGCCATGTCCGCGTGAGCTTCGCCACCAACGACGAGCGCACCGCCAAGCGGGTGTCCGATGCGCTCGGGACCGCGACCGAGATGAAGGCGATGAAGAACTATGCCGGGCACCGGCTTTCGCCCTGGCTCGGCCATTTGATGGTATCACGGTCGGAAACCGCCCGCCAGTTGCTGACGCCCGGCGAGATCATGCAGCTTCCGCCCAACGAAGAGATCGTCATGGTCGCAGGCATCCCGCCGATCAAGGCGAAGAAGGCGCGGTATTTCGAGGATGCGCGGTTCCGAGAGCGGCTTTTGCCGCCGCCGGCGCTTAAACCGCCGGCACACCCACATCCCGATGACTGGACGAGCTTGCCCATCCCGTCACGGCCGGCAGGGACGGAGGATCCGATGCCGGGGGAGGCCGAGGATGAAGACCCGACAGAATCCGAGCGCAGGCTGCAACCGGAACTCAACCGCGTGAAGCCGGTCGAGAAAAAGAAACCTATCGAGAACGAGTTCGAGGCCGGCCTCGGCGATGACGTGGACGAAGAGGCGGTCCAGACCCGGCGTATGGTTCGCCATGTCCAGAGCATCGCCCGCCAGGTCTCGATGGACCCCAACGATGGGATGGAGCTCTAGCGGCATGGCCATTCATCCGAAGAAGCGGAAGTTCACCGTCTATCTCGACCCGGAGGTTGAGAAGGCTCTGGCGGATTTTGCCGCGCGCCGGGATCGGTCGCAGTCGATGATCGCCGAAGCCGCCATCGCATCCTTTCTCTCGCCCGATGATGCAGAGCGGCGGGAGGCCGTCGTCGCCAAACGCCTCGACCAGATGGATCGCCGTCTCAGCCGCGTCGAACGTGATGTCGGGATTTCGGTCGAGACCATGGCAGTGTTCATCCGCTTCTGGCTTGCGACGACCCCGACATTGCCCGAGCCCGCTGCGAAGGCCGCCCGTGTCAAGGTGAGTGAGCGATATGAGGCGTTCATCACGGCCCTCGGGCGGCGGCTTGCCCAAGGGCCGAAGCTCTCACAGGAGGTGTCGGAGGATATAGATAGACCAGCGCGGGCAGCAGGCTTTGCCAAGTAGTGCGCGTCAGCAAAGAAACATGCTCCAGTTGGAGCAGGACTAAGGCTGCTTGCGACGATTCGGTACGACTGAGGGCGCAAGAAACTGAGCCATCAGCAGGCAAATCACCAGCCTTTCTCTGTTAAACGGTCGAGTCGGAGACGGTGCCGCTTGTCCGTTACAGAGGACAGGCAGAGCTGCGTAGCCAGGATCACGCCGAGCGCACCCGCCCCTGCAAGCAGAAGCATCAGCAGGATCTGGTATCGGGCAGCGTCCAGGGGGTCCATCCCCGCCAGAATCTGGCCTGTCATGATGCCGGGCAGGGTGATGATGCCCGCGCCCGCCATCTGGTTGATGACGGGGATCAGCCCGTTGTGCGTGGCCGACAGGCGGACTTCGCGCAAGGCGAGGCTGCTGTCTGCCCCCAATGACAGACGGGCCTCTATGGCCCGCTTCTCGCGCCGGATGCTGATGAGCATCGTATTCAGCGCCAGGCTGGTGCTGCTCATCACCGTGCCCAGAATGATGCCGACAAGCGGGATCGTGTGTCGCGCATCGAGCCAGGCAGCTTCGCGAAGGGCTGTGGAAAGCGCCAGTACGGTCACGAACATGGTCGCGATCGCGACCGGCAGGCCGCCGAGACCGAAGCGGCGCCAGCCGCGGAAGTGGAGTTTCTGCCGGGAATAGACCTCCCAGGTCGCGGCCAGGATCATGACCGTGGCAAAGAACAGCGTGACCACGGGCGAGGAGAGCGCGAAGATGTAGCGCAACATCAGCCCGACCAGGACCAGTTGCGCGACCATCCGCAATGCAGCGATGGCCATCGCTCCGTGAACCCTGAGCGCAAGGAGCAGCGAAAGACCGGAGGCAAGCACAAGGCTGAGGGCGGCAACCAGCAGGTCGGTGAGGGACAGGTCGATCGGTGTCATGGTGCAACCTCGGTCAGGCCCGTGTCCGACAGCACATAGTGGCGGTCCGCAAGGCGGGCGACCTGTTCGGGATCGTGCGAAACCACCAGAAGGCCCGCGCCATCCTGCTTCGCGCGCGCGAGAACCTTTTCCACCATGAGCGTCGTCGCGGGATCGAGCGCCGAGGTCGGCTCGTCCAGCAACAGGAACCGGGGCCGCAGGATCATGGCCCTGATGAGGGCCAGGCGCTGACGCTCCCCGCTGGAAACCTCTTCCGGCGCGGCGTCCATCAGCTTGTCGGAAAGGCCGAAGTCCGGGAACAGGCGCCGCGCGCTCGCTTCATCCGACATATGGTTGGTGACACGCGAAGCCCACCAGCCGGAATCGGCTGGAACATAGATCACCGTCCGTCTCCAGGCATTCGCGGGGACGACTTCCCGCACCAGGCTGCCGATCCGGGCGGTCCCCGATCCCGGGTCGAGATCGGCAATCAGCCTCAGGAGCCTGCTCTTGCCGCTCCCGGAAGGCCCGGTCAGCACAACACATTCTCCGGGTGCGACGGTCAGACTATAGCGCGGAAACCCTTCCCCTATGGACACGTCCTCGACGATCAGCGGCTCCGCCGCATCCGGCCCGGCAATCACGCAATCCGACTCTTTTTGTTGGGCAAGAGGTAGCATCCGCTTTCTTCTGCTTGTAAGGTAACAAACGCTACATTTGCCGGATTGGAGACGCAAGCGCGCTATGTCGAGCCCGCGACGGACAGAACCGACACGAACACGAGATGTTTTCGCGGAACGCCATGCGCGCTGCCGCGATCGCTTGTCGCCCTCTCTCAAGAGGGTAGCGGAGTTCATCGAGGCCAACCGCATCGAGGTTCTGACCCTCTCGGCCCTCGATCTCGGCAGGGCAATCGGAACCTCGGACGCGACAGTCGTGCGGGCGGTCCAGGCCCTTGGCTTCGACGGGCTCCAGGATCTGCGAACCGAACTCGCGGCCTCCTATAGCGGGCGGAACGCGCCAGCCGACAATCTGACGCGAACCTGGGCCGATGTCGGTGAAAGCGCAGAAGCCGCGATGGACGAGGTGGTAGCCTCGCTCGCTGATGCCTTGGCGGCGCTGCGTGAGGGTCCGCTGCGCGGCGTCATGCTGGAGGCCCTGAAGGTCTTGCATGTTGCAGAGCGGATCGCCGTCTTTGGCGTGGGGCCAACCGCGCATATCGCGGCCTATTTCGCGGCCCGATTGCGGCGAAAAGGTCGTCGGCAGCTTGTTCTGGACCAGATGGGAGCGGCGCTTGCCGACCAGTTGCTCGATCTGGAAGCTGGCGATGCCGTCCTGATGCTGGCTTATGGGAAGTCCTATCGGGAGGCCGAGGCCACGATCTTCGAGGCACGCCGCCAGCAGATCCCGGTCGTTCTGGTCACAGATGCGCCGGACGAAAAAACTGCCAGAGCTGCAACCGTGGTTCTCCCGGTGCCCAGGGGGCGCAGCGGGCGCGTTGCCCTGCATGGCCCCACGGTTGCCTGTCTTGAAATGCTCCTGCTGGGGCTGGCGACGACAGGCCGTGAGACTGCGATCACCGCTCTGGGGGAGCTGGAACGCCTTCGGGAGACAACGCGGACCGCCCGCCGTGCCACGCGGACGGATTTCGATGCGGATGAGGAAGAATGAACGCGCAAGGATCAGATTTTCACCCCTATCTTGCCCTTGATGGGATTTCCCGGCGGTTCGGCAACGTGGCGGCGTTGGAGGATGTTTCGCTATCCGTGGCGCGTGGCGAGGTCATCTGCCTCGCCGGGCAGTCCGGTTGCGGCAAGTCCACCCTTCTGCGTGTCATTGCAGGCATCGAGCGGCCCGACCATGGGCGCGTCCTGCTCGACAGCCGCGAGATGTCCGGGCTTCATGCCTATGTCGAGCCCGAGGAACGCAATATCGGCTTCATGTTCCAAGACTATGCGTTGTTTCCCCACCTGAGCGTGACGGACAACATCCTGTTCGGCCTGAAACGCCTCGATCGCGCCGCAGCCCGGGCGCGGTGCCGGGAAATCATCGAAAGGCTCGGTCTGGAACGCCTGGCGCAGCGGTTTCCGCACATGCTCTCCGGCGGTGAGCAACAGCGTGTGGCCCTGGCCCGCGCCCTTGCGCCGCAACCGCAAATCCTGCTGATGGATGAGCCGTTCTCCAACCTCGACCGCGGGCTGCGCGATGGCATCCGTGCGGATACGATCGCGCTCCTGCGGGAGCTCGGCACCACTGTCATCATGGTGACGCACGATCCCGAGGAAGCCCTTTCCTCTGGCGACCGGGTGGTGCTGATGCGGTCCGGCAGGATCGTTCAGGCCGGAACAGGCAGCGACCTCTACGACCGGCCTGCGAATGCCTATGCCGCCGAATTCTTCTCGACCTTCAACAAGGTCCAGGGCGCGTGCTGGAACGGATTCCTCGAAACGCCGCTCGGCCGGTTCGCGGCGCCGGGCTTCGCCGATGGCCACACCGCGACCGTCTATATCCGGCCCCAGTGCCTCCGTCTGCACTGCAAGGGTGACGGCGTGGACTGCACGGTGGTGGATTGCGCCCTGATGGGCGAGATCGAGCAGATCAGGTTGTCTGTAGCAGCGATTTCCGAGCCCCTGAAAATTCGCTCGACCGAGCGCCAGCGCCTCCGCGCCGGCGACAAGGCGCGTGTGTCCGTGGCCCCCGAGCAAGTATTCGTATTCTGACAGAAAGGCTTAGATTTTCTCGACTCCTGCCGCCTTCCTTGCTGGTGGCCTGCGCAGGCAGCCGGGCAGGCCGACGCCGAAAAATAGTTGCCCGGAATTCTTTACTACTACACTCAACTATGTTGCTCCCTCGCAGACAGGCCGAAAGCCTACCACTTTTGTCATGAACCTGAGGAGCGACACGGCGATGGGACTCACGAAGTTTAACGGAATCATGCTTGGGTCGGCGCTGTCCATCCTCGCGGGCACGCAGGGGGTCCTGGCGCAGGAGCTCAACCTCTATACGACCCGCGAACCGGGGCTGATGCAGCCGCTGATCGACGCCTACACCGCAGCCACCGGCGTCAGCGTCAACACCATCTTCCTCCAGGACGGGGTTGCCGAGCGTGTGATCGCCGAAGGCGACCGCTCCCCAGCCGACGTGCTGATGACGGTGGATGCCGGCGTCCTGGTCGGCCTCGTCGAACAGGGACTGACGCAGAGCATCGAGTCCGAAGTCCTCACCGGCATCATTCCCGACACCCTGCGCGATGACGACGGCCACTGGTTTGCGCTCTCGCTGCGCGCCCGGGCCGTCTATGTAGAGAAGGACCTCGACCTGACGGGGATTACCTACGAGCAGCTTGCCGATCCCGAATGGCAGGGGCGTATCTGCATCCGTTCTGGCCAGCATCCCTACAACGTCGCACTGACCGGCTCCTTCATCGCCCACCACGGCGAGGAAGCCGCCGAAGCCTGGCTGACCGGGGTGAAGGCCAATCTCGCCCGTCCCGCGGGTGGCGGCGACCGGGACGTGGCCCGCGACATCGCGGGCGGCCTGTGCGACATCGGCGTGGCCAACTCCTACTATATCGGCCTGATGCGCAGCGGCGCGGGTGGTCCTGATCAGCAGCAATGGGCTGAAGCGATCAGGATGATCCTGCCGACCTTCGAGAACGGCGGCACCCAGGTCAACATCACCGGCGCCGCGGTCGCCCGCCATGCGCCCAATCGGGATCTGGCGATCCAGTTCCTCGAATATCTCGTCTCCGACGAGGCGCAGGCGATCTATGCGCGGGCGAACTACGAATATCCGGTCAACCCGAACGCTGCGGTCGATCCGCTGATCGCAGAATACGGTGTGCTGACCCCGGACACGATCGACATCGTGGAGGGCGTGAGCTACCGCCGGGCCGCCAGCGAGCTGGCGGAACGGATCGGCTTCGACAACTGACGATGGAGCCCCGGGGCGATGGCCTGCGGGCCATCGCCTCATGTTGCCTCATGAAACATGCCGAAGCGATCTCCATGAATGTCCTGCCGTGGCACCGTTCCGGGGCGGGATGGCGCTTGGCGGCGGTGCTGATCGCCGTGCTCGTCTGCCTTCCGATCCTGTCGCTCGTCCTGATCGCCTTTCAGGGCAGCGCCGGCCTCTGGCCCCATATGCTGGCCCATGTGCTGCCCGCCGCGCTGAAGAACACGATCGTCCTGCTCCTGGGCGTCGGCGTGCTGGTGACGCTGATCGGCACCACGACGGCCTGGATGGTGAGCGCCTACGACTTTCCGGGGCGACGCATCCTCGAATGGGCGCTTCTGCTGCCGCTCGCCGTGCCGACCTATATCATCGCCTATGCCTATCTCGACATCCTCCATCCGGTCGGCGCGGTGCAGGGCGCTCTGCGCGACCTGCTGGGCTATTCCAGTCCGCGGGAGTTCCGCCTGCCCGACATTCGCTCGATGTGGGGCTGCATCCTGTTGCTCGGGCTCGTGCTCTACCCCTACGTCTATCTCACCACGCGGGCGATGTTCCTGACCCAGGCCGCAAACCTCGTAGAGGTGTCCCGAACGCTTGGCACTCGCCGCGGCGGCGTCTTTCGTCAGGTGGCCTTTCCGCTCGCAAGGCCGGCCATTGCTGTCGGGGTCGCGCTCGCGCTGATGGAGACGGTGAACGACATCGGCGCCTCGCAGTTCCTCGGCGTCAGGACGCTCACCGCCTCGGTCTATTCGACTTGGGTCAACCGCTCCGACATGGCGGGCGCAGCCCAGATTTCGCTGGCCATGCTGGTGATCGTGGTCATGCTGATCCTGTTCGAGCGCCATGCGCGCCGCAACCAGCGCTATGCGACCGCGGCGCAGAAGCCGCGCGTGATGTCGCCCATCCGCCTGTCGGGATGGCGGGCGGCGGGCGCCTTCGGCCTGTGCTTTCTGCCTGTCGCGCTCGGCTTTGTCGGACCGGCCATCTATCTGGTCCGCGAAGCCTGGAAGCGGATCAGCTTCGCCGGCATCTCGCCGCGCATCTGGGCCGAGATCGTCAATACCGTCACGGTCTCGGTGATCGCCACCTTCCTTGTGCTTCTGTGCGGTCTGACGCTCGCCTATGCCGCCCGGGCCTGGCCCGGCCGCGCCATGGCGCTGGCCGCCCGGGCCTCGACGCTCGGCTATGCCGTGCCGGGGACGGTGCTGGCGATCGGTCTTCTTATCCCAGTCGGCCTGTTCGACCGTTTCTGGGCCGGTAGTGTCGAACGGCTGACCGGGGCGGCTCCGGGCCTGCTGCTGCTCGGCTCGGGTGCGGCGCTGGTGCTGGCCTATGCCGCGCGTTTCATGGCGATTTCCACCGGCGGAATCGAGGCAGGCTTCAGTCGTATCTCGCCTTCGTTGGACCATGCCGCCCGGATGCTCGGCCAGAATTCCTCCGGAGTGTTCCGCAACATCCATCTGCCGCTTTCCAAGACGGCGATGGCCTCTGCGGGTCTGCTGATCTTCGTGGATTGCATGAAGGAGCTGCCGGCGACGCTGTTGCTGCGGCCGCTGAACTTCGAGACGCTGGCGACCCATCTCTACGGGGAAGCCGCCCGTGGCACCTATGAGGAAGCCGCGATCGCCGCTCTGCTGATCGTCCTGATCGGCATCCTGCCGGTTGCCCTCCTGTCGCGGTTGGGGCGCGTGGAAACGTGATCGACCATCTGAGCAAGCCTGAAGAACGGAGCCAGTCTGCGGCAGGGAGCCAGGACGATGAAGCTGACACGAGAATGCGAAATTGCGATCGGCATCCTGATCTGCTGCGCACGCCGGCCTACTGAGACCGTGAATGTTCGCGATGCGGCCACGTTCGTAAACGCGACTGTTCATCATGCCCATCGGGTAACGGTCCAACTTGTCAGAACGGGCTATCTCGAAAGCGTGCGCGGAAAGGGGGGAGGCATCCGCCCGATCGGGGCCGCAGATCAGATCTCAGTCGGGGGGATCATCAGGCATATGCAGCCTCAGTTGTCGCCCCGGAAGACCAGGTTCGAGAATCTGGGATTGGAGGTTCTGCTGGGCGAAGCGATGGATGCTGCCTTCTACGCGCTTGATGGCTTCACCATCGCCGATCTCGCCGGCACAGGGTCTGGAAACCGCTTCGCGTGCCTGACCTGTGCCGCGAGGGGAATTCTCCGCCCTTTCCACCGATCCAAGACACGGCGGGTGAAAATATGCAAAGCCGAGGTCGCTCTCTGGGGTTAGCCACGCCCTGCCAAATAGTGGATGCACGGACCGTCGTGGTAACGAGAGGCCTCCACACGCGCTTCAATGGAAAAGACCGCTTTCAAAAGGTCCTCGGTCAAAACCTCTTCCGGGCGCCCGGTCGCGACGATCTTGCCCTGCTTCATGATAAGCAGACTATGACAGAACATGGCAGCGTGATTAAGATCATGAAGCGCAATAATGCTCGTGATTGGAAGATCGGAGACGAGGCTTAGCAAGCCAATCTGATGCTGTATATCAAGGTGGTTTGTCGGTTCGTCCAGAATAAGTTCCTTGGGGCTCTGGGCAAGCGCCCTTGCTATATGCGCGCGCTGTTTCTCACCGCCCGAAAGGCTCTGCCAATTGTCATTTCGCTTTTCGGTCATTCCTGTCCGCACGAGTGCGACTTCGACCGCTTCTTCATCAGTCGAAGTCCACCCCGAGAACATGGACCGATGCGGGAACCGGCCGAGTTTGACCACATCAATGACCTTGAGATTGGCATTGGTCGTCGCATGTTGTTCGACAAAGGCGACACGCTGCGCAAGCGCGCCTCGTGACGTGGCCCTTATATCGCTTTGGTCGAGCATGACCCGGCCTGAATCGGGGCGTTTCAATCCCGCGAGGAGGCGCAGGAGCGAAGTTTTGCCGCAGCCATTCGGACCTAGCAGGCCCAGCATCTTGCCTGGCTCCGCTTCCAGCGAGACGCCATTCAATACGGTTTTCTTGCCAACTTTCCAGACAAGATTCTCGGCCTTGATACTCATGATGGGCGCTGGAACCGATAGAGGATGACAGAGAAGAAAGGCACACCGACTAGGGCTGTCACGACGCCAATCGGCAGGACTTGCTGAGGGATGAGTGCGCGGGAGGCGATGTCCGCCAGCACCATGAAGATGGCACCTGCAACAGCACAGGTAGGTAGCAGACGAATGTGCAATGGCCCAACAAGCGCACGAGCGGCGTGAGGCACAACGAGCCCGACGAAACCGATCGACCCGACCATGCTGACGATCGTTGCCGTCATCATCGCCGTCAGCGCAAAAAGTATGATGCGCGCCCTGCCGACATTCACCCCTAGCGCCGACGCCGCTTCATCGCCGAAAGCGAAGGCATCCAGGACACGCGCGTAGAACAGGCAAGCGGCAAGCCCGACGACCACGATGACGGACACCAGCGCAAATTCAGGCCAGCGCACGCCGCCAAAACTGCCCAGCAACCAGAACATCACGTCGCGCGCCTGCTGGGCGTTGCCGGCGGTGGTGACGATATAGGAGGTCGCGGCGTTGAAAAGCTGCGAGGCGGCGACACCGGCAAGAATGGTGCGGTCAGCGCCCCCTCGCGTCCCGTTGGAAAGAACCGCGACGAAGAAAAAGGCGGCGAAGGCGCCCGCGAAGGCGCCCACGGAAAGCGACACCACGCCAGCCCCGACACCCAGAATGACGATCGCCACCGCCCCGGTCGATGCGCCTGCCGAGATTCCGAGGACATAAGGTTCAGCCAGGGGATTGCGCAGAAGCGACTGCATGATCGCCCCGGATATAGCGAGGCCGGCGCCGCAACACACCGCAACCAGTGCCCTGCTGAGGCGGTAGTCCCAAATGACCGCTTCATGGATGCGGTTCAACTCGGCTGTCGTCCAGCCAAAGTTGTTCGTGATCGCAGACCCACCTTGGCACACAGTTGCCGTCGGGGGGCGGTCACACCATCAGAGCCTCGGTAGATCGCCGATACCGACGCTCAAGCCTACGACCAAGGCTATCGCTGCTAGCGAAACGAGCGCAAGGACCGAAAACGTGCCGATCTGCCGAACGACAGGATGCCTCGTCATCACTTCAACTGGCCAAGCGCTCTTAATTGCTCGGCAATCTGCTCGGCCCCGTAGATGGTGTGGATGGAGGGGTTCATGGCTTGTCCGTCCATGACCACGATTGCCTTGTTCTGGACGGCAGACAACTGGCTGGTCGCGGGATCGGTCATAAGGAACTCGATTTTGGCCTCGGGCTTGTCGAGCTCCCAACGGTTACGGTCTAGGCTTGCGACGACGATCACGTCCGGATTGGCCGCTATGATGCTCTCCCAGCCAAGCGTCGGCCATTCGGCTTCTGAAGTGATTGCGTTCTCGCCACCGAGGAGGTCGGCAATGAACCCGGATGCGCTGTTCTTGCCGCCGAGATAGGCATCGCTCGACGGCGACTGGCTGGAGAACCAGAAAACGTAGGAGAGCTTCCTGCCATCATTCGACACCACGGAGCGTAACTTTGCCTCACGCTCCTTGAAATCGGCGATGAGGGCCTGGCCACGGTCGGCAACATCAAAGATTTGCGAAAGCTCTTCGATCTCCTTGTAAAGGAGTTCCATGTTCCACAAGTCATCGCGGCTGCCGGTGATGACGTCCTTGCTATTTTCGCCGCTGAGGCAGGTGTTGGGAGACAGATAGGTCGGAACGCCAACTTTGTTGAAATCCTCGCGCTTCGCGACCTTGCTGTTCGGACCGAGGAGCAGAGGCAAAGCGGATGCCACGAAATCCGGCTCTTCGGCAAGGATCGTCTCGAAGGTCGGGATTTCGATCGTCAGGAGCTTGACCTTGGCATTGGCCTCCTCAAGCTCCGGAAGTACCTTCGTCGGCCAGAAGGCGCTTGCCGCGACCCGGTCCTCAAGGCCCAGGAGGAGCAGGATTTCCGCCGTATTTTGACCGAGGGCCACGGCCTGCTGCGGAGCCTTCTCGAACGTGACATCGACTCCGCAGTTGCTGATGGTGAGCGGATATTTCGTCGGTTCAGCGTGGCCTGCTGTGGAAGAAATCACAGAAAGAATGAAGCCGCAAACTGCGGCTGATACGACTGATGCACGCATGAATAGTTGTCCCTGATCTCGGCCGATGCCTTAGCAAGTTACTTATCTTTGAGCACCGGAAAGAACAATACTGTTTCTGTCAGGAAATCTGCCGCAGTCGCTGCGCAGGCTGTTACGCGGGCCGCCTTAAGCCCACCGTCCTTGAATGCTGGCCAGTTGTTGACCGACTACTCGTTTCGACCCGATCGCATGATCAACCAAGCGGCACCCAACAGATCGGGAATTCCGACCAAACCGCGCGCGAGGTTGGAATACTTCGAGCGACCGCTTTTTCTTGGCCTGTGGGTGACGGCAACCGTCTGAACCTGCCAGCCTTCGCGGAGCATCATCGCCGGCATGAAACGATGGATATGATCGAAGAACGGCAGGTCGAGATAGGCCTCGCGCCGGAACGCCTTCAGCCCGCAGCCGGAGTCGCGCACACCGTCCTTCAGCAGTGCCGACCGGATGCGATTGGCAAAGCGGGAAGCCAGCCGCTTCGCGAGGCTGTCTTGTCGGGCTTCCCGCTGGCCCTGCACGAGGCCCAGACCGCCGGTCCGATCCGCCTCCAGGACCGCCAGCAGTCGCGGAATCTGGTCGGGTGGGTTCTGCCCGTCGCCGTCGAGGGTCACGATCAGGGGCGCACGGGCATGACGCACCCCGGTGCGGATCGCGGTGGATTGTCCCCGCGACTTGGGATGGTGCAGGCGACGCAGCCAGGGATGGCTGGCCTCCAGGGCCAGAAGTATCCGGTCGGTGCCATCCTGCGATCCATCATCGACCACGATCACCTCGAAGGTTGTTCCTACAAGCACGGCTGCGATCTCATCGACCAGTGGGCCGATGGCGGCAGCCTCGTCCCGCACAGGGACAACCACCGAAACAGAAGGTATATCCACGTTCATTCATCGCTCCTGAGGGGATTTGGGGCATCCGCGACACGCCAGAGGCCAAGATCGCGACCGCGAAACGATATGGTTTCCTGCGGTGTCCAGGAGGGTTCCACCGTTCCTCTCCTGCCGAGGACCAGGCCATCAGGATGATCGGCGATCCAGCGCGCCAGTTCCTCATTGTCCGCCGGAGTCGCCACGGGCTGGGTGAGGCGTGCGGCGAAGTTGAACTCGGCGTGATAGGTCGCCCCGACATAGGCGAGACCGTCCGGCCGCTCGCGGCTGATCGCCGCCGCGGTGGGGTGGGTGCTGTAGATCGTCGCGATGTCGGACACGCCGATCAGGATGTTCGTCGCCATAAGCCCGCCGAGAGAAAGCAGCATGGCCCCGGGCAAGTGCGGCTTCAGCACCACCAACCAGCAGAGCGCGATGATCAGCAGCGCCCAGGCCAGCAGTGCGCTTCGCGGTGTGAACAACGGCGCCAGATCGCCCAAGGGCAAGGCGCCAATACCTGCTAGCGCCGCGATGGCGGCCAGCGCACCGAGCGCGAGAACGGCCGGCATGAAGTTCAACTGCGCCGCGGGCTGCGACCTGGCCGAGAGGAGTTCGAACAGCGGCGAGTCCCGCAGCAGCCGGGCGGCGATCAGGGCAAGGGCCGGCAGTTCGGGCACCAGATAGTGGACTTGCTTGCCACTGGTCAGGCTGAACAGCAAGACCGCCCCGCCGCCCCAGATCAGGCAGAGGCACAGGCCCGCATCAGTGCGCCACCGGGCTTTTCCTGCCGCGCGCCAGAGCGTCGGGGTCCAGGCCAGAGGGAAGGCCATCAGCGGCAGGATTGCCAGAAAGAACCACCAGGGTCGGGCGTGAGCGAAAGATTCGGTCAACCGTCCCGCGCTTTGATGCCAGAGGATCGCAGCACGATACTCCTCGCCGCCGGTGATGGCGGCGGGAACAAGCCAGAGCGCGACGAGCGCGAGGCCGACGGCAAGGCCGAAACCGAGCCGAAGCGGCAGGCCCCGCCATGGCAAGCGATCCGCCGACCAGAGCGGCAGCAGCAGCGCCGCCGGCAGAAGGTGGAACAGGATGACCGGACCCTTGGTCAGGACGCCGAGGGCAAGCGCGGCTCCGAACCCTACCCAAGGTCTAAAGCCGAACCGTCCAGCTTCGGCGTGTCCGGCAGCGGCGTGGAGGCAGATCAGCCCGGCGAGAACCGCGACTGCGAGAGGGGCGTCGAACATCGTCAGACTGCCCGCCACCACGAAGATCGACAACCCGGCCAGCGCCAGCGCCGCGCGACCGCCGACATCCCGGTCGTCCGGCCAGAGCCTGCGGGCGAGGACTGCGGTCAGCCAGATCACTGCCCCGCAGAACAGCGGGCCGACCATACGCGCGGCGAACTCGCTGACCCCCGTAACCAACCAGACCAGATTGATCGCCCAGAACAGCAGCGGCGGCTTGTCGCTGTAGGGCGCGAAGTTCTTGCTCGGCACCAGCCAGTCGCCCGACAGGTGCATCTCCCAGGCGACGGCGAGATAGCGCGTCTCGTCGATCGGGGTGAGCGGACGCAGCAGGATGCCCAGAGCTGCGGTCAGCAAAAAGCAGATGACCGCGAAGGCGACGGGATTGCGCCGGATCATGCTGAGCGTTCCTGCCGGCGCTGGCGGCCGATCAGGACCAGATTGCGCGTGTAGATTACCAGGCCGCTTGCCTGTCCGATCGCGAACACCGGGTCCTGGCGCCACAGGGCATAGGCCAGCAGCGTGACCCCGCCCGCGAGACTGAACCACCAGAAGGCCAGAGGAACGACGCTCCGGCCGGACCGCTCGCTGGCGATCCACTGGACGAGGAAGCGCGAGGTGAAAAGAAGCTGGCCTGCAAAGCCTATGGTCAGCCAGATGGCGTCTACGTTGGTCATATGTCGGTCCGATCCTGCGCCATCCGACCGGATCGAGGGGGACGGAGGCTTCTGCCGGGGCAGATGGGTCCCGAAGATTACGGTTCTCTTACGATGCGACGGGAATTGAGCCTCAGATCAACGAAACCTGAAGATCTGTTCCAAGACGCAGCAAGGGCGCGTCAGCCACCTACGGGGCAAGGAGGATTTCACGTTCATAGCGGCACCGGTACCAGTCCACGAAGGCACGAACCCCAACGTCCAGATCCGTCTTGGGGATGCTCCCCACCAGGCGGGTCAACAGGCCGGAATCGGCCCAGGTTGCTGGAACATCGCCCTGCTGCATGGGAAGCAGGTTCCTTTTGGCCGTCCGGCAGGTCGCGCGTTCTATGGTGGCGATGAAGTCGTTCAGCCCGACCGGCGAGGACATTCCGATATTCACCACCCGCCACGGCGCAACCGGCGAGAGGCTGTCGCCTCCGGGAACGACACCATCCTCAGGGCGCACCGGAACGGTATCCATCAGCCGGAACAGAGCTTCGACCAGATCGTCTATATACGTGAAATCGCGCCGCAACTCCCCGCCGTTGTAGAGGTCGATCGGCTCGCCCCGCAGGATGGCACGGGTAAATTTGAACAGCGCCATGTCGGGGCGTCCCCAAGGGCCATAGACCGTGAAAAAGCGGAACATGGTCACGGGCAGCCGATAGAGATGTGCATAGGAATGGGCCATCGCCTCGGTCGCCCGCTTCGTCGCGGCATAGAAGGAGATCGGATGGTCCGTCGGGTGGGCCTCGGCATAGGGCATGACGGTGTTGGCCCCATAGACCGACGAGGTGGATGCCAGAAGCATATGCGCAGGCGGAAAGCTGCGCGCTGCCTCCAGAAGCTCGAAAGTGCCGGCGATATTGCTTTCCAGGTAGGCGCGGGGGCTTTCGGTGGAAAGCCGCACACCGGCCTGCGCGGCAAGATGGACGACGATCTCGGGCCGGTGGTCATCGAAAAGGCGATGCAGAAGCCCGGGGGCCATGATGTCGCCGTTGATGACCGAAAAGCCCGGCTCGGCCTCCAGTATGGCCTGCCGAGACCGCTTCAGGCCGACATCGTAGTAATCCGACAGATTGTCCACGCCGACGACCCGGAACCCCCGCGCCAGCAGGCGGCGGGTGACATGAAATCCGATGAAGCCGGAACAGCCGGTGACAACAGCCCTGCGCATCAGCCGGCCCCGAACAGGTCGCGGGTAAACACCTTGCCGCGCACGTCGTCCAGCGCGGGGCTGTGCCGGTTGGCCAGGATCAGGTCGCAATCCGCCTTGAAACTGGCAAGGTCGGGCTGAACCTGCGAGCCGAAGAAGCGGGCCTCGCGCAGTTCGGGCTCATAGACGATGACCTCGATACCCTTGGCCTTGATGCGCTTCATGATCCCCTGCACGGCGCTGTGACGGAAATTGTCCGAATCGGCCTTGGCCACCAGCCGGTAGATACCCACCTTGCCGGGATTGGCGGCGATGATGCGTTCGGCCAGGAAATCCTTGCGGGTGCGGTTGGTCTCGACGATGGCGGCGATCAGGTTCTGCGGCACCTGCCCGTAGTTCGCCAGCAACTGCTTGCTGTCCTTGGGCAGGCAATACCCCCCATAGCCGAAGCTGGGGTTATTGTAGTGCGTGCCGATGCGGGGATCGAGACAGACGCCCTCGATGATCTGCCGGCTGTCGAGCCCGCGCGCCAGCGCATAGCTGTCCAACTCGTTGAAGAAGGCCACGCGCATGGCGAGGTAGGTGTTCGAGAAGAGCTTGATCGCCTCCGCCTCGGTGGGATCGGTCAGCAGCACTTCGACATCGTTGCGCAGCGCGCCTTCCAGCAGCAGCCCGGCGATGCGGCGGCCCCGGTCCGAACGCTCACCGACGACGATGCGCGAGGGATGGAGGCTGTCGCGCAGCGCCATTCCCTCCCGCAGAAACTCGGGGGCAAAGACGATCTGGTGGCCGCCCAACGCGGCTGCCTGCGCTGCGGTGAAGCCGACCGGGACCGTCGAGCGGACGACGATCACAGCCGCTGGATTCACCGCCGCCACCTGCGCGATCACCGCGCGGACGCTGGCGGTGTCGAAGGAATGAGTCAGCGGATCGTAATCGGTGGGCGTCGCAACGATGACGACATCTGCACCCCGATAGGCCGCATCGCCATCCAGCGTTGCCAGTAACTGAAGGTCGGAATGCGCCAGCCGGTCGGACAGATCGTTGTCCTTGAACGGACTTTTTCGCGCATTGACCTGCGCTACCCGCTCGGGCGAAAGATCGACGCCCGTCACGTCATGCTTCTGCGCCAGAAGGACCGCATTCGCCAGCCCTACATAGCCGAGTCCCGCCACCGCGATCCTCATGGTTTCTCACCGTCGTGATTCTCGACTGCCGCATGACGGCGTAGCGAAATCGGGGGTCTGCTTGCAAAGCCGATAGCCAGCCAGAGGGTATGTGCGTTACTCATGTTCCAATCCTGCGCCGTCCGACCGGAGCGAAATGGTCAGAGGCTTCTGCCGCGGCAGATCCGCCTTGGACATTACGGTTCGCTTACGGGAGCGCGGTCGATGTCCCAAAGTTGACGGAGTGCCATGCGCCTGCTTGCCGTAGAAGATGAACCGGACCTGGCCGAGGCGATCGGCGCCTATCTGCGAACTGCTGGCCATGCCGTCGATCTGGCCCTCCGGCTGGAAGATGCCGAGGCGGCCGCGGCGGGAACGGATTACGACCTGATCCTTCTCGACCTGCATCTGCCCGACGGCGACGGGCTGAAGCTGCTGCGACGGTTGCGCGCCGAGGGACGCCGGACCCCGGTGCTGATCGTCACCGCCCGCGACCGGATCACCGAGCGGATCGCGGGCCTGGAAGCCGGGGCCGACGACTATCTCGTCAAGCCCTACGACCTGGACGAGATGCACGCCCGCATCCTGGCGATCCATCGCCGGGCCACCGGCATCGTCGAGGCAGAGCGCCGCTTCGGCCGTCTCTGCATTCTGCCGGATCGCCGGCAGGTTCTGCTGGACGACGCGCCCGTTCACCTCACCTTGCGCGAGTGGGCGCTGATCGAACGCCTCAGCCGCCGACCCGACATCACCGTCACCCGTGCGCAGATGGAGGACACGCTTTACGGTTTCGGCGATGAAGTCGAGAGCAACGCGATCGAGGCGCATATCAGCCGGCTGCGGGCCAAGCTGGGCCGAGACGCCATCGTGACGCAGCGCGGGTTCGGCTACCGGATGGGGCAGGTCTGATGCAGCGGCTCAACCTGTCTCAGCGGGTCACGCTGTTCACCACACTTGGCCTCGCTGTGATCTGGCTGGCGGCGATCCTGCTCATGTCCTCGGTGCTGTGGTCCGAGGAAGAGGAGATGTTCGATCAGCAGCTTGCCGAGACCGCCCATGTGCTGCTGCCGCTCCTGTCGCTTGTGGAAACGGCCGACGCAGCAGGGCTGAGAGCGCCGCAACCCTCCTTCGACATCGACGAGGCGCTGATCTACCGGCTGATCGGCCGGGATGGCCAGGTCGTGCAGCAGGTCGATATGGGGGGGCGTATGTCGCTGCCGGACCTGCCGGACCTCTCCGATGCCGGTTTTTCCACAAGTTCCGACTATCGGATCTACGCCACGCAATTCAATGCGGCCGGACATGCCCTGCAACTCGCCGCTCCGATGGCGGAACGGCGCGAGGCGTTCCGGGAAGGTATGCTCGGCTTTCTGCTGCCGATGCTGGCGCTTCTGCCGCTGACATGGCTGCTGGTCGGCTGGATCGCGCGCCGCGCGCTGGCGCCCATGCGCGAGCTGCGCGCGGAAATCTCGACCCGGGATGGCAGCCGGCTGGACGCCATCGACGCCAGCGACTGGCCCGAGGACCTGGTACGGATCGCCGGCACGCTGAACGGCTTCATGGCCCGGCTGACCCAGGCGCTGGAGGCGGAGCGGGCCTTCGCCACCAATGCGGCGCATGAGCTGCGCACGCCGGTTGCCATCGCTCTGGCGCAGGTGCAGCAGCTTCGCATGGAAATCACCGCGCCGGACCAGATCGGACGGATCGAGGCGCTCGAACGCGCGCTGCAACGGATGCGGCGGCTCGTCGCCCGGCTCCTTCAACTGGCGCGCGCGGATGCGGGAGTCGGATTTTCCACGAAGGAACAGGATATTGCCGCGCTGACGCGGTTGGTCCTGGCGGATGTCGTGCCGCGCTCCGCCGCCGACCGCATTAAGCTCGCCCTGTCTGATGCGCCGGTTCTCGCGAGGATCGACCCGGATGCCTATGCCATCGTTCTCGGCAACCTGGTCGAGAACGCCCTTCAGCATGGACCGTCTACCGAAGGTATCATTGTGACGGTCGGGCCGGGCCCCGTACTGGAAGTGGGCAACGGCGGCCCGGTGGTTCGCAACCTCGACAGCCTGCCGCGCCGGTTCAGCCGGCGGGACGGCGATGGCTTCGGCCTTGGCCTCCACATCTGCGAGCAGATCGTCCAGCAGGCCGGGGGCCGGCTTGAACTGCTTTCCCCTCTGCCGGGGCGGAGCCAGGGCTTCATGGTCAAGGTTCATCTGCAAGGCACCGCCCCTGCCAGCATCGCCTGACGCAATGATCTGGCTGTCTCGGCGGGAAGCGAGAAACCTCCGCAGCCTTCCCAAGCCGTCCTTGATCTTGCTTTCCGATGCGGCATGGCACCAGCGCACCCAGCCTGCGCCTTCGGGGCCGAAGGCCGCACCAGGGGCAAGCCCAAGTCCGACATCCCGGACGAGCTTCTTGGCGACGTCAAACGTGTCCTCGACGCCCTCGATTCTGAAGAAGGCATACATCCCGCCGGCAGCCTCCGGCACCTCGATGCCCGGCAAGCTCCGCAGACCACTGACCAGTTGCGCGCGGGATCGACGCAGATCCGCCCGGACCGATGCCACCAGCCCTTCACCCTCGGTCAGCGCCGCCAGCGCCGCCCGCTGGGCGGGTTCGGCGATACAGGATGTGCTGTATAGATCACCTTCTCCAGAGCCGCCACGATCGGCGGTGGCGCCGTGACCCAGCCGATACGGAAGCCGGTCATCAACCACGCCTTCGAGAAGCTGTTGATCGAGATCAGCCGGTCGCCGTCCTCATAGCGTGCAAGGAAGGACGGGGCGCGATCCAGAGCGGGATCGTGGATGATGCGCTGATATACGTCGTCCGCGACGAGCCAGATGCCATGCTTGCGGCAATGGGAAAGGATTACCTCGATCTGGTCTTCGCGGATGGTCCATCCTGTGGGGTTGTTCGGGGAGTTGATGACAACCATGCGAACGTCGGGCGACAGGGCCGCCAGCAACTTGTCTGTCTCAAGTTCCCACCGCCCGTCGATCACCGAGAGGGCGACCCGGGTTACCTCGCAGCCGAGAATGCGCGGAATCTCGACATGTTCGGCCAGATCGGCGTCACGGCAACGACCCTGTCGCCCGGCGACAGCAGCGTTTGACCCACCGCCATCAGGGCGTTGATCCCTGCGGTGGTGACGGCCACCCGGTCCGCCGCTATCGCACGCCAATTGACGCGCGTCATATAGGTGGCAAGCGCCTCGCGCAGATAGGGCCGCCCAAGGTTGGGGGTGTAGAAGGTTTCGCCGTCCTTCAGCGACTGGATCGCCGCTTCGCGGATGAAGCCCGGCGTGGGCTGATCGGACTCGCCGAACCAGAAGGGAAGCATCCCCTGCTGGCCCATCCCGCCGTTTGCAATCGCCCGGATCAGCGAGTTGGGCAGCAAGGATATGTCGTGCCTGGGCTCTACGGCAAAGCGATGGTCGGTCGTCTGATCCCTCGGTTTGGAATTTCTGCGGGCCTTGATTGGCCGGGCCGCAGCGGTAGCTGACCGCGCCCCGACCCGGTAGCCATTTAGCCTTCCCGATCTGGGGAAGGAGATACCCGGCAAGACCCTGCGCCAGTCGTCCAGCCCTCCGCGCCCGGCCCCGGTCAGCTTACCGTAAGATTGCCCGCCTACTCCGACCCGCGAACGCCGGGCTGGTTGCCACGCTGACGCCTTCGCGCGCGCGGCACCCCGGCTGCGGAAGGATGATGGATGTTCGAGCAAATTCTGAGGGTTGTCGGGGACGGCGGCTATGCGGGCATCGCCACGGCCATGTTCGCCGAGAACGTCTTTCCGCCCATCCCTTCGGAAATCATCATGCCGCTGGCCGGATTCCATGCGGCGCGGGGAAGCCTCTCGCTGGGATTGGTGATCCTCACCGGAAGTGCTGGAGCAACGCTGGGGGCATTATTCTGGTATTTCGTCGGCCGGGTGATCGGCGCCGACAGGATCGTCAGCCTCGCCGCCCGCCATGGCCGATGGATGACGGTCACACCCGAGGACATGCAGCGTGCGATCGCCGGGTTCGCGCGGCACGGCAACAAGGCGGTGTTCTGGGGGCGGCTGGTTCCGGGGCTGCGCAGCCTGATCTCCGTCCCTGCCGGCATCGCGCGGATGCGGCTGGCGCCGTTCCTGCTGTGGACATGCCTCGGCAGCGTGATCTGGACCACCTTCCTCGCCCTGGGCGGGTATTGGCTAGAGGGGCAATACGCAAGGATCGCCGACTGGATCGACCCCATCTCGACGGTCGTCATCGCCGGATTTGTGCTGTTCTACCTCTACCGCGTGCTGACTTGGAAGGCGGGCTGACCATGGTGCAGCTCGACCACCCGGGAGCGTCGGAAACGGCACTGGATCGCTGGCGACAGGCCGCTCTGGCCGGTATCGCCGTGCTGACCCTCTGGCGCGTGGCGATTCTCTGGTTCAACCGGACGGAGCTTTGGGTCGATGAGGCGCAATACTGGCTCTGGGGCCAGTCCTTCTCCTTCGGCGCCTACTCGAAACCGCCCCTAATCGGTTGGCTGATCGGGCTTGTCACCCGAATCGCTGGCGACAGCACCTTCGGCGTGCGGCTTGCCGCCCCCCTGTTTCATGGGATCACGGCATATGTCGTCCTGATCCTGGCCTCGCGCCTGGCCGACAGGCGGGCGGCGGCACTGGCGGCGCTGACCTATGCGACCATGCCGGCGGCGACGCTCGGCTCGCTGCTGATCTCGACCGACACGCCGATGCTGCTGGCGATCGCGGTCGCTCTGCTTCTTCAGCACCGGCTGGCGGAACGATCCGCTGCGGGGCAGGCCACCCTGCTTGGGCTGGCGGTTGGCCTCGGCTTTCTGTCGAAACACGCGATGATCTTCACCGTCGCGGGGATGGTGGCCGCGGCGGTGGCCTCCCCTTCATGGCGTCTGGCCCGGCGCGATTTTCTTCTCGCCCTGCTGGTTGCGCTGGCCGTGGCGGCTCCGAACCTGTGGTGGATCGCCACGCATGGCTTCGTGACCCTGCGCCATCTGGCGGAAGCGGGTGGGGCGGGGGGATGGGGTCTGCATCCGGCACGCGCGCTGCGCTTTCTGGCCGAGCAATTCGCGGTGATGGGGCCGCTGGCATTCGCCGCGTTCCTGCTGTCCTTCCGTGGCGCAGACCCTCAGATGCGCGGGCTGCGCGCGATGGCGGCGGTGGTTCTGGCAATTGTGACCTGTCAGGCGCTGGCGGGGCGAGCACTCGCGAACTGGGCAGTCGGATTCACCGTCGCGAGCAGCATTATCGCGGCGGTCTGGCTCATACGCCATCCCCGCCTGGCGATGGTTTCCCTCACGCTCGGCCTCGTCGTTGCCATTGCCCTGCCGCTCCTGACCGTGTTCGGCACGGGCTGGCGGACCGGAGAGGGCAAGCTGATCCTCGCCCGCCACCTCGGCCGTGGCGAGGTCAGCGCCCGCGCGATGGACTATGCCCGGCGACAGGGCGTGCAGGTCATCGCCGCCCACGACCGCGGCTTGCTGGCCTATCTGAGCTGGCAAGCGCGAGCGACCGATCTGCGCATCGTGGCCGCCCCGCACAAGGGCGCCGCCCGACACCATTGGGATCTGGTCCAGCCTTTCGCTTCAGATGCTTCCGGCCCGGCGGCCCTGCTGCTGTTGCAGGCTCAGCCGCCGGGCTGCGCCCTTGGCCCGAATGAGAGCTGGATCGCCGGCCCCGGCTTCGCCGAGGGGCAGCGGATCACGCTCACCCTCACTTCCCCCGCCTGTTTGATGGAAATTACCCGTGAATGACCCCATTTTCTCCCGCCTGCATGTCTTTACGCTGACCGCCACGCTGGTCATGATCTGCACCTTCGTCAGCTTCCCGGGGCTGGATATTGCGATCTCGGGTTTGGTCTACGAGAGGGCGGGGCGGTTCCTGCTAACCGCGAGTTGGCTTGCCAATGCTGTGAACGACTCTCTGCGCATCGGACTAAGCGCGGTATTCCTTGCAATTCTTCTCGCGATCCTGCTGTGGAAACTCCTCCGGATCACACCGGAATCGGGCCTTGCCAACTGGGGCTTTGCTATCACCAGCTTCCTGATCGGACCGGGGCTGATCGTGAACGGCATCCTGAAATCATATGTCGGCCGCGCAAGACCCGTCCATCTGGTCGAGTTCGGAGGAAGCAAGGCTTTTACTCCCATGCTGGAGATCAGCGATCAATGCGGCAAAAACTGCTCCTTCTCGTCCGGCGAGGTGGCGCAGACCTCGACCTTCGTGTTCACCGCGCTGGTGCTGGCCTGGCCGCATCTGTCGCGAACCGGAAGGTGGGTATGGGCCCTCATCGGAGCGGGCTTGATCTGCCTGAGCATGTTCCTCCGCATCGGCCTGGGGAGGCATTTCATGTCGGACGCCCTTACCTCGGTCGCGATCTCCGCCATGGTGGCACTAGCCATGTATCGTTTGTTCAACGTCGGCATGGCCCGCGGAAAGCTGACTTGGGTGGCGTTGTTGCGCGATCTGAGGGCGATGGGTGGTGCCTTCACGATGCTGCTTCTGCGAGGCGGCCGCACAGCCCTATCCCTGCGCTCCTGTAACCCTCCTGATACCACAGGATCGCGCGATTGATGTACACGGCCCGCAGCGCCATCCTAGTCAACTGCAGCGTCCGCTCGCCCGAATCGCTTAGGGTAGTTTTGGACGACCAGCAGTCATTAAACTGCAATGTGGCTGCACCGCCGTTCCCCTGTATTTGCACGCCACGCTACTACGCCCACCGAAACTTGTTGAAACGCCCCGTTTTGGCTCTCTTTTAGTCATCCCCATCCGGGGAGTGTCTCCAGCCTCCCCGGTGGAACGGGGACGAGATGGCAGGCAACATTCACAAACAGGCAGTAGTGGACCGCGGCGCGCGCATGCTCCGGACGGCGCTCGGGCCTGCCATCTCAACCTTTCTGCAAGACCCCGCTGTGGTCGAGGTCATGCTGAATCCGGATGGTCGGATCTGGGTGGACCGCCTGTCCGAGGGGCTGGCCGATACGGGGGAGGTACTGTCGCCCGCCGATGGCGAACGTATCGTGCGGCTGGTCGCCCACCATGTCGGTGTGGAGGTGCATGCCCGCAGCCCGCGCGTCTCTGCTGAGCTGCCGGAAACAGGTGAGCGGTTCGAAGGTCTGTTGCCGCCCGTCGTGGCCGCGCCCGCCTTCGCGATCCGTAAACCCGCCGTCGCCGTCATCACGCTCGATGACTATGTGGCCGCCGGCATCATGTCTGCGGGACATGCGGCAGCCCTGCGCCGCGCGGTCACGTCGCGCGCCAATATCCTGGTGGCCGGTGGCACCTCGACCGGCAAGACCACGCTGACCAATGCACTGCTCGCCGAGGTCGCGAAGACCCAGGATCGCGTGGTCATCATTGAGGACACCCGCGAGTTGCAATGCGCAGCACCAAACCTCGTGGCCATGCGCACCAAAGACGGCGTCGCCTCTCTGTCCGAACTGGTCCGGGCCTCTCTGCGTCTGCGCCCGGATCGTATCCCCGTCGGCGAGGTGAGGGGGGCCGAGGCCCTCGATCTCCTCAAAGCCTGGGGCACCGGGCATCCCGGCGGGATCGGCACCATCCATGCCGGGTCCGGCATCGGCGCCCTGCGCCGCCTCGAACAACTCATCCAGGAAGCCGTCGTCACCGTGCCGCGCGCCCTGATTGCAGAGACCATCGACCTCGTGGTGGTTCTCTCCGGTCGCGGATCAGCACGCCGTCTCGCGGAACTCGCCTCGGTCGAGGGCCTCGGCCCTGACGGCGACTACCGGATTTCCCCCGCCTTTTCCGACCCCACCACCACTCCCAGTACAGGAGACTCTCAATGATCCGTCCCGCCTTCCGTATCCACCAGCATGTCGCGACCGCCGCCGCCTTCCTCTCGGCGAGCCTGATGACCTCCCCGGCCTTTGCTGCGGGCTCATCCATGCCCTGGGAGGCCCCGCTGCAATCGATCCTGCAATCGGTCGAGGGGCCGGTCGCCAAGATCGTCGCGGTGATCATCATCATTGTCACCGGCCTGACGTTGGCCTTTGGCGATACCGGCGGCGGCTTCCGGCGGTTGATCCAGATCGTCTTTGGTATCTCCATCGCCTTCGCGGCCAGTTCCTTCTTCCTCAGCTTCTTCAGCTTCGGCGGTGGGGCGCTGATCTGATGGCCGTGAGTTTCGAGGCCCTCGACGCGGTGCCGGGATTCAGCGTCCCGGTTCACCGCGCCCTGACCGAGCCGATCCTGCTCGGCGGCGCGCCGCGCTCCGTTGCCATCCTGAATGGCACGCTGGCCGGCGCGGTCGGCCTCGGCCTTCAGCTCTGGCTCGTCGGCATCCTGATCTGGGCCGTCGGCCATATCGCCGCCGTCTGGGCCGCCAAGCGTGATCCGCTCTTCGTCGAGGTGGCGCGCCGCCATCTGCGCATCCCTGGCCATCTTTCGGTGTGAGACCCCCGCCATGATGAATCTCGCAGAATACCGCCGCACCGCATCCCGCCTCGCTGACTATGTGCCCTGGGTGGCGCTGGTCGGGGAGGGGGCTGTCCTCAACAAAGACGGGTCATTCCAGCGGACCGCGAAGTTTCGCGGTCCGGATCTGGATTCCGCCGTAGCGGCCGAACTTGTCGCCGTGGCGGGGCGGCTGAACAATGCCTTCCGACGGCTCGGCTCCGGCTGGGCTATCTTCGTGGAAGCACAGCGCTCAGAGGCTGGGACCTACCCGGCATGCAGGTTTCCCGATCCGGCCTCCGCCTTGATGGATGCCGAGCGAAGGGCCGACTTCGAGGAGGAGGGCAGCCATTTCGTCTCGGGCTACTTCCTGACCTTCCTCTGGCTCCCGCCTGCCGAGGATTCCGCCCGATCGGAATCCTGGCTCTACGAGGGGCGCGAGACCTCGGGTGTGAACCCCTGGGAACAAGTGCGCGGCTTCATCGACCGCACCGACCGCGTGCTGGCACTGCTCGATGGCTTCATGCCGGAATGCCGTTGGCTCGATGACGCGGGCACGCTGACCTATCTCCATTCCACCATCTCGACCAATCGCCATCGTGTCCGGGTGCCGGAAACCCCGGTCTATCTCGATGCGCTGCTGGCGGATCAGCCGCTGACCGGCGGGCTGGAACCGCGTCTGGGCAACCAGCACCTGCGGATTCTGACCATCACCGGGTTTCCGGGGACGACCACGCCCGGCCTGCTTGATGAGATGAATCGGCTGGCCTTTCCCTATCGCTGGTCGACGCGCGCCATCCTGATGGACAAGACCGACGCGACGAAGCTTCTGACGAAGATCCGCCGCCAGTGGTTCGCCAAGCGCAAGTCCATCGCGGCGATCCTCAAAGAGGTGATGACCAACGAACAATCCGCGCTGGTCGATACCGATGCGGCGAACAAGGCCGCCGATGCCGATATGGCCCTGCAGGAGCTCGGCGCGGACCTCGCGGGTATGGCCTATGTGACGGCCACCATCACCGTCTGGGATGAGGATGCCCGGCGCGCCGACGAGAAACTGCGGTTGGTCGAGAAGATCGTCCAGTCCCGCGACTTCAGCATCATGGTCGAGACGGTCAATGCCGTTGACGCCTGGCTTGGCAGCCTGCCGGGGCACGCCTATGCCAATGTCCGGCAACCGCCGGTCTCGACGCTCAACCTTGCCCATATGGTGCCCTCCAGCGCGGTATGGGCGGGGCCGGAACGGGACGATCATTTCGGTGCGCCCCCGCTGCTCTATGGCAAGACCGAAGGATCGACCCCGTTCAGGTTTTCCCTCCATGTCGGGGATGTCGGCCATACCCTCGTTGTCGGCCCGACCGGCGCTGGCAAATCCGTGCTGCTTGCGCTGATGGCGCTCCAGTTCCGCCGCTACGCGCGCAGCCAGATCTTCGCCTTCGATTTCGGGGGCTCGATCCGCGCCTCGGCCCTCGCCATGGGCGGTGACTGGCACGATCTCGGCGGCGAGCTGACAGATGCGGCCGAAGCTTCGGTTTGCCTGCAACCGCTGGCCCGGATTCACGAGACTGCCGAGCGGGCCTGGGCCGCCGACTGGATCGTCGCAATCCTGATGCGCGAGAACATCCAGATCACGCCCGAGGTGAAGGAACATCTCTGGACGGCGCTGACCTCGCTGGCCACGGCCCCGGTTGGGGAGCGCACCATCACCGGCCTTGCCGTGTTGCTGCAATCCAATGACCTGAAGCAGGCGCTGCGCTCTTACTGTATCGGCGGACCCTATGGCCGACTGCTCGATGCCGAGGTCGAGCATCTCGGCACCGCTGATGTCCAGGCGTTCGAGATCGAGGGACTGGTCGGGACCGGCGCGGCGCCGGCGGTCCTGTCCTATCTGTTCCATCGGATCGGCGACCGGCTCGATGGCCGACCGACGCTGCTGATCATCGATGAGGGCTGGCTGGCGCTCGATGACGACGGCTTCGCGGGTCAGCTCCGCGAGTGGCTGAAAACGCTGCGCAAAAAGAACGCCAGCGTCATCTTCGCCACCCAGAGCCTGTCGGATATTGACGGCAGCAACATCGCCCCGGCGATTATCGAAAGCTGCCCGACGCGGCTCCTCTTGCCGAACGAGCGCGCCATCGAGCCGCAGATCACCGCGATCTATCGACGTTTCGGGTTGAATGACCGCCAGATCGAGATCCTGGCGCGGGCGACACCCAAGCGGGACTATTACTGCCAGTCGCGGCGCGGCAACCGCCTGTTCGACCTCGGCCTCTCCGAGGTCGGCCTCGCGCTCTGCGCGGCCTCCTCCAAATCGGATCAGGCGATGATCGCCGAGATTCTCGCGACCCATGGCCGTGATGGTTTTCTCGACGCCTGGCTGCGCGCGCGTGGCGTCGATTGGGCGGCCGATCTGATCCCGAACCTCACCAACCTCGCGGATGAGCCCGAGGAGACGACCCCCGTCACGATCCTTGATGACGGGTTCAACCTTACCTTTGAAGAAGAGGAGATTACCCCATGACCTGCAAGACGCGGCCCTTCCTGCGCATGGCCAGCGCAACCGCATTCGCCCTGACGCTTGCGGCACCGATGGCCCTCACCCCGGTGTTCACGACGCCGGCTCATGCCTTCTTCGGGGGCTTGGGGCGGATCGTCTACGACCCGACCAACCATGCCGAGAACCTGATGACCGCCGCGCGGACGCTGGAACAGGTCAACAATCAGATCACCCAGCTTCAGAACGAAGCGCAGATGCTGATCAATCAGGCCCTCAATCTCACCAGCCTTCCCTACAGCTCGCTTCAGGCGCTTCAGCAAAATGTCCAGCGTACCCAGCAGCTTCTGGGGCAAGCCCAGAACATCGCCTTCGACGTGCAGACCATCGACCAGATGTTCCAGCAAGACTACGGCAATCTGTCCCTGACCGCGACCGATACCCAGATGATCGCCGACGCCCGCGCCCGCTGGGAAAACACCGTGGGCGGCTTGCAGGATGCGATGCGCGTTCAGGCCGGTGTCGTCGGCAACATCGACGGCAACCGCGCTGAAATGGTCGCGCTCGTCGGTGAAAGCCAGAATGCTGTCGGTGCGTTGCAGGCCACCCAGGCCGGCAACCAGCTTCTCGCCCTCCAGTCGCAGCAGCTCTCCGATCTGATCGCAGTGATCTCGGCCAATGGCCGGGCCGAGGCGCTGACCGAGGCCGAACGCGCGACGGCCGCCGAGCAGGGCCGCATCCAGCGCGAGCGCTTCCTGACGCCGGGCACGGGCTACCAGCCCGGCAATGCCCGTATGTTCAACTGACCGCGGGAGGGCAGATCATGGATGGGAAGGTGCTGGCCCGGATCGCGGCCGTGGTGTTGGTCGCTGTCGCGATCACCGCAGCGGTCATCGAGATGGCGCGCGAGGAACCCACTGGGTCAGCACCTTCCGCTCCGGCGCTTCAGGCACCGGCCGATCCGCTTCGCCTCGAGCTGCGGCGCTGCCAGGAAATGGGTGAGGCGGCGGCCAATGATGTGGAATGCCTGCGCCTCTGGGCCGGGAATCGTGACCGCTTTCTGGGGCGAACACCTGCACCATCGACATCCGCGCAACCTGACGCTGGCCCGATCGGGGGGCAGTAATCATGGGCGGAACCGGCGTTATCGACAGCTTTCTCGGCATCTTCACCAGCTATATCGACTCCGGCTTCGGTCTGCTGGGCGGCGAAGTCGCCTTTATTGCCACGACGCTGATCGTCATCGATGTGACGCTTGCCGCCCTGTTCTGGGCCTGGGGTGCCGATGACGACATCCTCGCCCGCCTCGTGAAGAAAACCATCTTCGTCGGGGTCTTCGCCTATATCATCTCCAACTGGAACAATCTCGCCCGCATCGTCTTCGAGAGCTTTGCCGGTCTCGGCCTCATGGCCTCCGGCACGGGCTTTTCGGCGGCTGATCTCCTGCGTCCGGGTCGTGTTGCCCAGATCGGCCTCGATGCCGGCCGGCCGCTCCTCGACTCGATCTCCGACCTGATGGGCTGGATCGCCGTTTTTGAGAACCTGGTGCAGATCCTCTGCCTGTTCTTCGCCTGGGCGCTGGTGATCCTCGCCTTCTTCATTCTCGCCGTGCAGCTCTTCGTCACCCTGATCGAGTTCAAGCTGACCACGCTCGCAGGCTTTGTGCTGATCCCCTTTGGCCTCTTCGGTAAAACCGCCTTCATGGCCGAGCGAGTGCTGGGGAATGTCGTCTCCAGCGGCATCAAGGTGCTGGTCCTCGCCGTGATCATCGGCATCGGCTCGACACTGTTCGGCCAGTTCACCGCCGGGTTTGGCGGTGCGACACCGACCATCGACGACGCCATGGCCATCGTGCTGGCGGCGCTTTCCCTTCTCGGCCTCGGCATATTCGGTCCCGGCATCGCCTCTGGCCTTGTCTCCGGTGGTCCCCAGCTCAGCGCCGGCGCTGCCGTCGGGACCGGCCTCGCGGTCGGCGGGGCTGCCGTTGCGGCTGGCGGTGCGACCATGTTGGCCGCCCGGGGCGGCGGCGCGGCCCTTTCCGGTGGAGCGGCCCTGGCGCGCGGCGGGGCATCTGCCGCAGGTGCTGCATCCTCTGCCTATACCTTGGGGGCAATGGGCGCGACCGGCGGTGCCGGCGTTGCCGCAGGTCTCGGTGGCGTTGCCCGCGCAGGCGCTTTCGCCGCCATATCACCCCTGAAACGCGCCGCCGCCCGTGCCGCTGAAAGTGTCAAATCCAGCCATGCGGGAGGGGTGCGGGGCGGATTCGCCGCCACCGGCGGCACCACCTCGATGGGCACAGTTGGTGGCGCGCCATCCGCACCCGATGCAGCAGCCCCAGCCGGAAGCCCGCCCGCCTGGGCACAGCGCATGCAACGCAGCCGCGCCATGAGCCAGGGCGTCAGGGTCGCGGCCCATGCCGTGCGATCCGGCGACAGCCGTGGCGGCGGTTCCTCGATCAGTCTTTCCGAAAGTGACCGCATATGAACATCTTCAAACGTCCATCCACCCATTTCGGCAAGGTGCCGCAACCAGAGACCCCCTATCAGAAGGCCGCACAGGTCTGGGATGAGCGCATTGGTTCGGCCCGGGTTCAGGCGCGCAACTGGCGCTATATGGCCTTCGGCTGCCTGATCCTCTCGGCCGGTTTCGCCTCGGCGCTGGTCTGGCAATCGGCGCGCGGAACCGTGGTGCCCTGGGTGGTGCAGGTCGACAGTCTCGGCCAGGCCCAGACCGTCGCACCCGCCACTGCCGACTACCGGCCCACCGATCCGCAGATCGCCTTCCATCTCGGCCGCTTCATCGAGCAAGTCAGGGCGATCCCGGCTGACGCCATCATCGTGCGCCAGAACTGGCTGCGTGCCTATGAGTTCACCACGGATCGCGGCGCGGCGGCGCTCAACGAACATGCCCGCACCAATGATCCCTTCACCCGCGTTGGTCGCCAGCAGGTGGCGGTCGAGGTCTCCTCGGTCATCCGGGCCTCGCCGGACAGTTTCCGCGTTGCCTGGACCGAGCGGCATTTCGAGAGCGGTCAGCTATCCACCACCGAGCGCTGGACCGCGATCCTGACCGTCGTGATCCAGACCCCACGGGACGCGGAACGACTGCGGGCCAATCCGCTCGGGATCTATGTCAACGCAATTTCATGGTCGCGGGAGATGAGCCAATGACCCCGATGCTGTCCTGCAAAGCCGCAGTCCCGGCTTTCCGTAAACCCGCAGTTGCGGCATTGCTGCTCTCCGCCTCCGTGTTGGCGGGATGTGCCAGGAACCAGGTGCCGCAGTTCAGCTATGATGACGATGTGCCACCGACCGCAACGGTGCCGACGGCGGTGGCAGATACGCGGCCCCGGCCCCTGCATGTTCCGCCCGCCTGGACAGTCGCGCGCGGTGGCACAGCCGCCGGCACGCCGGATGGTCGGGTCGAGAACGCCAATGCCGCTGCCCGGATCGAGCCACGCCGGGAAGGCTATTACAACGCCATCCAGATCTACCCATGGAGCGAAGGTGCGCTCTATCAGGTCTACGCCGCAGTTGGGCAGATCACCACGATTGCGCTGGAGCCGGGCGAGAGCCTGACCGGCACCGGGCCGATTGCGGCAGGCGACACCGCCCGCTGGGTCATCGGCGACACAGAAAGCGGCAGCGGAGCGAACCGTCGGGTCCAGATTCTCGTCAAGCCGACGCGGCCGGACATTTCCACCAACCTCGTCATCACCACCGACCGGCGCATCTATATGATCGAACTGCGTGCCCGCGAGGCGCTCTACATGCCTGCCGTGGCCTGGTCCTATCCCGCGCCGCCGCCGGGGCAGCGGCCGAGTGTGCCTGCTGCCCCTGTCATCCCGGCTGAGTCCGCCCGCAACTATCGCTACGGCTTGCAGCTTCCCGGCGAGAGCCCGCCATGGCGTCCGGTTGCCGTTTTTGATGATGGCCGCCGCGTCTATGTGGTATTCCCGCGCGGGATCGTTCAGGGCGAGATGCCACCGCTCTTCGTTCTGGGTAGCGATGGCGAACCGCAGATCGTCAATTCCCGGATCCATCAGAATATCCTGATCGTGGATCGGCTGTTTGGGGCGGCCGAGCTGCGCCTTGGCAGCGGCGACCGCCAACAGATCGTCAGGATCATCCGCATGGAACCGACGCAGGCTGAAGCCGCAACTTCTGCGCCAAAGGCGGGAGGATCGCCGACATGAGCGAGAAACCAGCCACCCCCATGCGGCTGCGCGCCGATGCGCCCCGCGTCACCCGCCTGTCCCGCAAGATGTTGGCGGGCGTCGGCGCTGTCGCCTTGCTCGGCATCGGCGGCGCGCTGATCTACGCGCTTCAGACCCGGGATGCCGGACCGGGCGGTGGCGAACTCTACTCGACCGAGAACCGGCCCACCGCAGATGGTCTCGCCGGTCTGCCACGCGACTATACGGGCCCCGTCCTTGGACCGGCATTGCCCGGTGATCTTGGTCGCCCGATCCTCGAGGCGCAGAACCGGGGCCAGCCCGTTGTTCCACCGCCCATGACCCCGCCGACGGTCGATCCTGAGGAGCAGCGCCGTCTTGCCGAGGAAGAAGCGGCCCGGCTGAGCAACGTGTTCTTCCAGGCCGGTCCGCGCACCGGCACAGGAGCGGGACCGGCGCTGGCAGGGCTTGGCGGGCTCGATCTCGGTGGCGTTGCCGGGCCGCAGGATGGTGCCTCGGGTTTCCTGAACGGCCCAGTGGATCGCCAGACCGTTTCCCCGGATCGTGTCGCGCCGCCGGCATCGCCCTATATCCTTCAGGCCGGGGCCGTGATCCCGGCCGCCCTGATCACCGGCATCCGCTCTGACCTTCCCGGCCAGATCACCGCGCAGGTGACGGAAAACATCTATGACAGCCCCACCGGGTCGCTGCTTCTGATCCCGCAAGGCACGCGCATCATCGGGCAATATGATGACGATGTGACCTTCGGACAGCGCCGGGTTCTGCTGGTCTGGAACCGGCTGATCCTGCCCGGTGGCCGGTCCATCGTTCTGGAGCGCTTGCCGGGCGCGGATGCCAGCGGCTATGCGGGTCTTGAGGATGGCGTCGATTACCATTGGTGGAATCTGATGCGGGCGGCGGGCCTGTCCACCCTGCTTGCTGTGGGGGCCGAGCTTGCCACCAGCGACGAGGACCGGCTGGTCCGGGCCATCCGCGACGGGGCGCAGGATACCATCAATCAGGCGGGCCAGCAGATCGTGCAACGGCAGTTGCAGGTTGCACCCACGCTGACCATCCGGCCCGGCTTCCCGGTCAGGATAATTGTGACCCGGGATCTGGTATTCGAGCCGGCAGGAGGTTGACCATGACGAAGCTGAAGCTCGGTCCCCTAGTGGAGGACAAGCCGGTAAAGATCACGGTGGAGCTACCGGGTTCGCTTCACCGCAATCTGACCGCCTATGCCGATGCGCTGGCTCACGAGACAGGTCAGCTCGCCCCCGATCCGGTCAGGCTGATCGTGCCGATGCTGGAGCGGTTCATTGCAACTGACCGGGCCTTTGCGAAGGCGCGTCGGACCGCCCGACCTCCGACGGCGGAGGTGTTGCGGCCATCGCCTTCGCGAGGCTGAGCAATCGCCGGAAAGCGGGATTGTCATTTCTGGCTGACCAGATAGCCGAGAAGGGGAGAACCTCGCCGAGGATCGGGCGGTAAGTCACGCTTGGAAACCGCGTAACGGTCATCGCCTCGCAGACCAGTGTCAGCCCCCGCCCAAGTGCCACCAGCGGCACGAGATTGTCTAGTCCGACCGCCTGCACCTGGATGTCGGGGCGTCCTCCGAGCCCCGTCAACTCGCGCACCAGATGAGCGTGGACTTCCTCTCCGGGAGCGGCTTTGCTGACGATGAAGGTCTTTCCGGTCAGGTTGCACCAAGTCAGCGCCTCATGGGCGGTAAGCGGGTGGTGATCCGGCAGGGCCACGAAGACGCGCTCGTACCACAAGGGCACGCGCTCACAATCTGCCCAGTCCCGTGTTCCTGCCAGGAATGCGACATCGAGGCGCAACCGGCGGATCGCGGCAACATGCTCATCGGCACTGCCGCCGATCAGTTCGATCCCCACCTTGCGGTGGCTCGCGCTATAGCCTTCCAGCAGTTCGGTGAGAAAACCCGAGGCAATAGAGGAGTAGATCCCGATCCTAACACACCCCTTCTCTCCCCGCCCAACGACAGCAGCATCATGCGCGCCTTCACCAACGATCCTGATCGTCTTCCGGGCCGTGGCCAAAAGGCGCTGCCCGGCAAACGTCTGTGAAATACCCCAAGTATGACGATGAAACAGAGAGGCGCCGATTTGGTCCTCAAGGTCGGCGATGCATCGGCTAACTGCCGATTGTGACAGGCCGAGGGCTGCACCAGCTTTGCGAAAGCTGCCGTGCTCAGCGGCAGCCACAAAATAACGGAGATGGCGAAGCTCGATTACGTCCGCGTGTGTCGTTGCTTTTCGCATCCTGCATTCACCTTCAATAGTGCTTTGTTAGCGCAAGATCACTGCTTTTCGGAACTGCCACGCAATATTTCAGCGAAGTACAGGAGCGGTGCGTAGAGCGTGACCTCAATGAAGTTTACGAGACAGAGCAGAATTAACCGCACTTTGTTTGGTCGATGTTCTGCTGCTCAATCTTACGATAACCTGACAGGTCAGCTTC
The DNA here is from genome assembly GCF_046335115.1 of Paracoccus sp. P2. Taxonomy (NCBI): domain Bacteria; kingdom Pseudomonadati; phylum Pseudomonadota; class Alphaproteobacteria; order Rhodobacterales; family Paracoccaceae; genus Paracoccus; species Paracoccus sp. P2. The sequence goes on from NZ_JBGOSN010000004.1 coordinate 167,733, forward strand.
GCCCCGGACAGCGGAGCGTCACATCGTTGTGAACGGCTTGGCATAGCCTTTACGCTTTTTTGCGGTTCGCAACAGCATTCGATGAGAATCACGCTATCGCGGCCAGAAGACGACCCGCTGACCGAGTCTTGTGACCGATCGCTTCGCCTTTGGGTTCAGGACGGCACTGCAGACCATCAGTATAACGGCCCGAAGATGTAGGACATGGACAATGTGAGTTACAGAAAGGAAACTCTTTGTTATCATACCGCTGCGGTGGATGATGGGGATGTGGCCGATACTACGCTGCGCTACGAAGCAGTCCGCTGGACATTGCCAAAGCCGACCGCTCAAGGAGGGCACGATATGCCGAGAGGAGCCGCAACTTGAGATGGTTGCACGCCCCCGCAACCACTGATAACGACAAACCCGTAGCATCCGCTGCGGGTTTTGTTGTTTTGGCAGTGTTTCCAATGGCTTGCTGCTCTGTCCAGTTGAGAATCGTGCCAAGTTCGCCGTGCAGTGTCGCGTAAATCTCGCCGCGTTCAGGCCCCGGCGTGAGCAAAATCTTCTCGATCAGGCCACGCAATGTCTCCGCCGCTTCCTGTCGCTCTTCCTTGCGGTTGAGCGCTTCGGTCAGGGCAGAAACCTTCTTTGCATAGATCGCGGAGGCGCTCGGCAGAATGTCCGGTGTGTCCTCTGGCGCATCGGCCAGCAGGGTGTTCAGTTCGGTCTTGCGCGCCTCCAGCGTGTCCATCTCGGCCTTCATGCTCTCATGGAACATGCCAGCCTTGATCGCCTCGATGATGCCGCGGATCTGCTTCTCGATCTTTACCAGTTCCGCTTTCCAGGCATCGCCGCTGGAGCGGCGTTCCCGGTTCAGCCGATTAGTTTCCTCGGCATAGGCGCGCATCGCCTCCTCGACGATCTCAGGCGCCATCATGCGGTCCTTGAGGCCGGAGAGCACGCGGGCTTCCAGGTCCTCACGCGGGATCGTGCGGCTGTTTGAACAGGCACCCTTGCTGATGTGGTTCGAGCAGGCAAACCGATCAGCGCCGCGAAGCGAGTAGGGGCCTCCGCAGCAGCCACAGAATACCAGGCCGGACAGAAGGGACTTCGGCCGACGGGTGCCGTTCAGGCGGTTCTTTTTGTGGTGCTTGCGCACGGCTTCGGTGACGTTGGCATACTTCTCGGCGATCTTGCCCTGCCGGACACGAACGGACTGCCATAGTTCGTCATCGACAATACGCAGCTCCGGCACATCCTTGATGATCCATTCCGATTCCGGGTTCAGGCGTGAGACGCGCTTTCCGGTCGATGGATCTTTGATGTAACGAAGCCGGTTCCAGATCAGACGACCGATATAAAGTTCATTATTCACCAGCCCCGTGCCGCGCTTCACATGGCCCCGGATGGTAGTGTCGCTCCAGAGCTTGCCTGCCGGACCGGGGACACCTTCCTCGTTCAGGGTACGAGCAATCGTGCGCGGCCCGATCCCCGATGCGAACTCCCGGAATATTCGGCGCACAACATTTGCCTCGGCTTCGTTGATCTCCCGGTTCCCGCGAATCGGATCGCCGCGCGCGTCGAGCTGCTTGACGACATTGTAGCCAAAGCAGAGGCCGCCGCCTGACTTGCCGTCCTCGACGCGGCCACGGATGCCGCGATGCGTCTTTGCCGCGAGGTCTTTGAGGAACAACGCGTTCATTGTGCCCTTGAGGCCGACATGCAACTCACTGATCTCGCCCTCCGACAGCGTGACAATCGGAACGCCTGCGAATTTGAGGTGCTTGTAGAATGTGGCGACGTCAGCCTGGTCGCGACTGATGCGATCCAGTGCCTCAGCCAGCACGATGTCGAACTGTCCGGCCTGCGCATCCTGAAGGAGTGCCTGAATGCCGGGGCGCAGGATCATGCTCGCTCCTGAGATGCCAGCATCCTTGTAGGTTCCGACGATCTTCCACTTCTCGCGTTTCGCCTGTTCGCGGCAGATGCGCAACTGATCCTCGATCGACGCCTCGCGCTGATTGTCAGAAGAATATCGGGCATAGAGCGCAACGCGGGTCATATCGGCAGTCCTTTCAAGCTCCGTGTCAGGGGAGGGGGAAGGGTCTTAATCGCGTTCAGGTTCGGAGATGGCTCTTATGGCCTTGCCCATGCGCTGCGCTGCTGACAGCAACTCGTCATATTGGGCTGCCGACATCAGCACAAACTCGCGCCGGCCATGTCGCGTGATCTCTACCGGCTCACGGTGAGACTCGTTCAGATACTGTCCGAACTTGCGCTGGAATTCGAGGGAGGTTGTGGTTGGCATCGCAGACTCCGGGAGAATAGGTCTGCTGATATAATACGTGTTATACGTATAATAGCAAGGGAATTTGCAAGTCAGCTACGCAGGTGGCGTTAAGCTTTACGCTCGGCTGCCAGCTTGCGTTCAAATTGCTCGCGGGCGATCTGGCGACCAATCAGGCGAGCCAGCGACATCAAGGCAGCATCATTGCGCGCAGGATCGTGCCGGTCCGTTTCCGGTCCGGTCGAGGGTGTAACCTCGATATTGATCCTGTTCCGCTTGACCGCCATCGTCTCCAAAATCCCATGCTCGGAAAGGGGCTGGGGCATTGGAACCGCGGAATGACCTTCCACGGAAGGTCTTGAGCAGCCGTGTGCGGTGAATAGGATGCCGTGGCGTAGAAAACGGAGGGTCAGCTTGAGGGTGATTTCTTTTGCCTCGAAGCGAATGCTTCTGGAAAGAGTGCCAGAGCAATACGCCCCGTCAAGCTTTCTGGGTCGTCCTGCTTCTCGTTGAGTGCAACCTCCAGTTTTCTCTGGACGCTTTTTGTTTCCAGAATTTCTTTCCTCTCCGCAAGCTCGGAAAATCGACGGACGAGGCGAGCAAATCGATGCCGCCGCTCTACGTTGAGAAATGTGTTTAATACCTCCACGAGATTCTTCTGACGAGACCCTACCGGGTGGCCATCAAGCAGGGAGAGTAAGCAATTGATCAAGGAGTCGATATCGGCTTCCTCGAGTGTGCGGTCGTCAACATCGATGAGAGAAAGTTTGTCAGCCAGTTCAGCAAGAAGTGTCCCTCGTTCGGGCCTCGGAGTACCATGCTCACCAGTTGCCGCACGCCAACGAGCTAGGAAATCCTCGTGCCAATGAGGTTTCGGTGCTACGGCAAAAGCACGGCCGCTCGAAAGCCAATTCAGTTCATGAAGACCGACGAGCTTGGATTGCCACAAATTTTCCCGGACCCAGAAAGCACGAAGAATGACCTCGTTTCGTTGCCGTGAGAGCTGAACGGTCTGGTTATCCATCGAGAACAGGTTCTTATTGTGCGAATAGAAAATATCCTCAAATGAACTTAGAAGTCGTCCATTCGCCGCCGGCGGCTCAAAATTCCACGTCAGCCATAGGAGTCGATACGCCTCGCTGTCATAGAAATCTTCGCGCTGGATGATGATCGGTATCTGGGTTGTCGCGAGCTGAACTTCGACGACAACCGGCACTCCATCGTAGACTGCGCGCACATCCGGACGCCGACGGCCCCCTTCGGTGATGAGATATTCATCGATGACTACGCTTTCCGGCTTAGTCCGGCGATCCGCAGTGAGGAGTTCACCGACGATGTTCTTGATCTTCGCATGCAGCGGACTCTCTTGAGCGCCATCAAATTGCCGCCCGCTGACTGCGTCCACGCCGGATGGCATGCCGGTCCACCATGAGCAGTCTTCAGGAGCGCCCGGATGATGCTTCCAGTAAGGCTGTCCGGTTCGACCTTCACGTGGAGCATAGACCGCGTGCCCGCATAAGCCGCAAACGTAGCGCGGCCGACGATCTAGTCGGGCTCTGGTCGCAAGCCGCCTGACAACCTGATATTCGTCCTTGGACATACCCATCAACGCATCGCTTGAAATCGTAAGCATCGTCTCAAGGTCGATAGCTCTTTTGAGCGTTCTCTTAAATTGCTTCCCTGCCATCCCGACAAACCATCCCCATCGACCGTATTCTAACTATTCCTTCCTGGTGCAAGCTGACGAAGCCCCGAAACCTATCCTTGATTGCTTGTCGCTGCGCCTGAGCAAATCTGTGCCCGATCGGCTTTACGCAGTAAAAGGCGGTCGCTTATAGACCGGGCGGCCGCGACGGGGACGTCCCGTAAACCGTCGGACGGCTATCAACGATATCCTTATCGGCTCCAACCATCGTTGGCCGAATCCACATTAACCTGCTTTCTGCCAACGCCTTCCCAAACCGTTGATTTCGCCAGTGTCCCCGGCGCCAGTGACCAACGACCGTCCCGCCGAGCGTTGTTCGCTTTTCAAACGACGTTCGATAGCCGCAGAAATTGATCCAGCGACAGCCGTCCTGGTGTGCTCGCGCTTCTGCCATTTTTCGAGCTTTGCCTTTGGCCCGCCTCACCTTTTCATGGATCCGCGGGTCGCTTAGTCGTTTTTCCTGGTCGCGTTCGGGATAATTCAAATAGCAGACGAGGTTGAACACTAGCCGCGTGACCTGCTCCAGAACCGTCGGGTCGGAAATCACGTTGCGAAGATCATCAGGATGCCCGTGGTCTTCGCGAAAGGTATCCATTGGGATCCCCGATCGGCGACCGCGTTCTATGCCATCTGCAACCGTATTGCGGTGCGAGACGAAATCGTAGTGCGCACGGAGTGTTGGCTGCTCCAAAAGATCGGTCAATGATAGCGACACCGGAGCATGATCACGTCGACGGAACGTAAAATCCACTGTGAACATCAGGTATGAGCGCCACTCGCCCGAACCGCGGATATCCACCTTTGCTGCGATTTCATCCATCACCGCATCGGGATCTAACAGGTATCGGTCATAAAGCTGTTGGGCAGCCGTGTTATCGGCCAATAGCTTCGCAATGTAACTGTCAAAGCTTGTAAAACTTCCGGAGTTGCCTTTGCGTAGGCTCTCCAGAGCGCCTGGGATTCGTTCGAGATCCGACCATTGCTTTCTCTGTTCAGCGATCAGTTCGTTCGGAGGACGGGGCCTCAGCCGGAGAGAGTCAACCAGGCACATTTCAGCCGTGACGTAGAACCCATCGACCACCCAATCGCGATTGTAGTCAGGCAGAAAATGTCCCGGCGCAAGAGCGACATAGAACGTGTCGTAAGGCATCCGAAGGTTTTGGACGGGCAACTCATTCACGTCCGTATCGGCCAGCATTGCCAACAAGTCGGGCGCAAACTCGAATATTTGTTGACCATCGTGGCGCCAGTTTCTGAGCACAGAGCGCCAATTATCCTCACGCAGGATAACCTCCCAGGCGGTTCTTTCCGGCACGCCTTGAGGGAAATCGGCGAGGAAGGCGTCTTCGTGAGGCGCCACCACCTGTCGGTAATAGTTTTCTCGCTCGGCGTCGGTACCGTCCGGCCTATTGCTATTGACTGCCCAGTAAGCATCGAACCGAGGCTGTAAACCGCGCAATTCGGTTTCATGACGCCAAGCGTGCAACTGAGAAAGCCTCACGGCTGGATTCGTCAAAAGTGCCCCCCCCAAATAGATTTAGTTCACTGCCGGCTCGCGCTCGTACTCAACAACAAATGCTCATCTTGATCGTAAATCAAGGCGATGCATCGCCTAAACTCTGCTAGAAAAACGATCGTATGCAGTAACACGAACAGTTCTTATATCTGCTTCGTATCGATATATTTCACGTAGAAGGTAGGATATTTCTGCATCCTTTTCGGCGTCAGCAACGTCGAAATACCAAGACCGGGGCTTGCCATTTCCCTCGCCGTTCCAACGATACCCCCGCGCCTTCAGGAGATCTTTGAATTCGAATGGCGAGTTTTCGGCCCATATCCGCCATGTTGGCAAACGCGCACAATCCAGAAGCCTGACAAGGGCCGGAACGTGCGTCCTCGGCAGTTCTCGCGCGAGGATTTCAATGGCGGCCAGGCAGTCATTCGCAGCGCGATGCCGATCGTAAAAGAAACCTAGGGCCATCGCGAGGTAGGAGAGCTTGGTGCCTTCGAACCCCTCAGCCGCCCAGTCGATCTCCGACATGGAACAGGCCCATGGTTTGGTTGAAAACACCGGACTGAAGCATTCAAGAAAACGCCGATCAAACGCGGCATTATGAGCAATCACCACAGCAGCCGGAGCAGCAAAAGCTGCAACCTCTTCCGGATCAATCGACTTGCCGGCCACCATGGCATCAGAAATACCGGTTAACGTCGTGATTTCCGGCGAAATCGGCTTCGTCGGCTCACGGAGACGGTCAAAGGGCTCTTGGACCTCCACGATCATCCCGTCCAGCGCATACCTAAAAGGCACCATCGCCAGTTCGATAATCTCGTCCAGATCGGGATCCAGGCCTGTTGTCTCGACGTCGACCATCAAGCCCAGGCGTGTTTCCGCAGCGTCGTATCCTTCCACCGGCCCTCGCGGTCGAAGGCGCCGCAGTACCCGATAGTCTGAACTGACCTCCAGCGCCGCTGCCAGCTCTTCCAGATTTGGGGCATCGATCATCAGTCGAATTCGCCCCCTGGATCGACATTCCGGGCAGGAGGCATCGAGATTCGGATCTGAGCCGCACGCCCCTCTTCGTGGAACCAGAGTTCCCCAATCCTCGCGTCATCGCTTTTCGGAAGCGGTTTTGCCTCCCGCACCTTGAAGGTGGTCGGGAGGTTCACCGATGTTCCGAAAACGAGCGCGTGCTGCTTCGGCAATGACGGCAAACGCTTCAGGACCGCATCGGAAATGAATGGCGTCATTTGCCGGATCTGCGAAAGGTCATCCGGGTTCTGTATGCGATGGATAACGAAATTTGAGCACTGCGATAGCACGGTTTTGGAAAGTTCGCTGGGTCTCTGCGAGGCGACCAGCAGGAAAAGTCCATATTTTCGTCCCTCCTTGGCGATACGCTCGTAGATTTTGCTGGCGTCAATCGCAAATTTTGAGGGAGTCTCAGAGATGTAGCGATGAGCCTCCTCAAGCAAGAGGTGAACGGGAAAGCGGTTCCTTGGCTCGGCTTGCCGAAGCAGACGGAATGTCATGCGCGCAAGGACCGACGAGACCAGTTCGACCACCTCGTCTTCGACGGAGTTCATATCCACGATGATGATCTGATGGCATTTTTTCCAATGCCCGCCATCGTTTGACAGCCCAAGTAGCTGTTCGAGGAAAGCCTCCATAGTCGGGGCCGCTTCGCCCGGCTTGATGTCATAACGCATGAACGCGTATTCGGGCCTATCGCGAAGTGACTTGAACCGGGTAAACATCTGCGAGCAGTAATCACGGATTTGCCTATTGCCGTGCGCCTCTTCATAGAGAATGGCAAAATCCAGACATTCCTCAAGATCATCGAACGTGAACGGCGTCCGTTTGTAGGACGGCAGATCAACATCCTCCCGAAGTTTTTTGCGAACCTCATCTAGAAATGGAGCTAGGTTCCCATCTCTGAAATTTCCGTACTGGTAATTTGCCCCGTATTTCTTGAGAAGATTTGTGTTCAGGTCTTTCGTTGGATACTTCTGGAACAACGATACGACACGTTGAAACTTTGCGACGGGAGAGTCCCCATCGGCACCCCTAAAGCATTCAATGACACAGGTGGCGATAAAGTGTTCCTTGATTTCCAAGGCTTTCGGAGTGTTTTCACGAAACAGCCCTGTCAGTCCCAAAGCTGTACGAAGAACCGGAATTTGCGTTCGCTCGCTGGCTTGCAGAAGCAACTCCCATTCCGATTGTTCCAAAAACCAGTGCGGGAGGCGGAATTTTCCGTCGGCTGCGGTCCCATCCAGCACAACATGGGCGACGCCAATGCCGTTCTCTTTGGCGAGCGGCATCAACGCATTGGCGTATTCTCCGTTTACATCGAATACTAGGAACGTGGCCCCTCGGGCGTGGAACTCGTCCGCCTTGTCGAATAATGACTGGAGCACCGATGCTACGGTGCAGGACTTGCCGCTCCCGGTGTTCCCGAGCACAGCAGTATGGCCGCCGAAAAAGTCGTCGATCCGGACTTTGACGTCGTAGCCCTCGAACACCACAGAGCGGCCGATCGACAGAGCGCGAAAGCGCGTCGCATCCTCAGGCACCGGCGCGGCACCGTTGAGACCCGGAGCGGGTTCGCTCGGCTTGTCGGTCTCGAAAACGCGATCAAGCTCCGCATCGAGAGCATAGAGAGCATCTGCGTAGAGCGACGGAAAGACGGAGACGCCGAAGCGGAATTTTGCGCCGCGGTCTTGCGGAAGCATCCCGACCGGCACGACGTCGAGATATTTCGCGGACGCCGCCTTGTCCAACTCCCCCTCGTCTCGCCCGGCGCTGGCGATGTCCCGCTCTCGCAGGCCGACGACCTCGACCACGACGTATTCCGTCTGAACCGGAACCATCAGGAAAGAGCCGAGACGGGCAACGTAGTGAACATCGTCGAACCCGACGATAGTGAAATTGTCAGTGCCGGCGTGCATCTCGACGACGAAGCGGTCGGCCGCGACGGAGACCACCTTGCCGATGGCGCGTTTGCGGTCGTCGCGACTCATTCGCTGTCTCCATCGGTGGACGAAGCCTCAGCCTTCTTCGGGGACATCGCCTCCAGCACTTTCCGGATTGCATCATCGATGCGCTCGCTCGGCCGCTGGGGCATGAACTCTTCGATGATCGTATCGAAATAATGCGCCTTGCGGTCGGCTTCCGGGCCGCTGCCACCGATGATCCAGATGCGGGGATCGTTCAGGGCGCGGAGCTTGGCCACCTCTCCCTCAAGCGTCGGATCGACGAAGATTACCAAGCGGAACGTCGGTATGGTGAGCGCCTGGTAGATGATATTGTTAATGTGCTCGTCACCGAAGGCATATCCCATGGTGAAGAGAACGCTTTGCTCCCTCACGATCCGCGACTGGAACTCGCGGAACAGGTCGGCATAGGGCGATCCGAGGCTGGAGTTTTGCTTCGCGGGGGTGGGATAGATCATCACCTTTCCCGGTTCCTGCCCTTTCGAGACAGCGGTTTCGCGGATCGGAAACAGGCCATGATCGTCTTCGGTCCAGCTAATCGACCCATGGATTTTGCAGAGATAGACGAAGCCATCCACGGCCGACCATTTCCTGTTGGTCAGATCGAGCTGCTCGGCAAGCGCGTAACGGAAGGTCGCCGGATTGAAGCGGCGCTCGACCACGCCGGAGAAACCGTTGGCGTAAGGCAAGCCGAGCCGGTCCATCGCCGTCTCGTTGAAAAGGTCATAGTTGGTGGTGAAAATCCACGGACGCGGCAGCGAGCGGTCACGCAGGACCAGCTTTCTGTAGAATGTTTCGTAGAGTGCCCCGACGGTGCTGTCGCCATTGGCGAACGCTCCGTTCGTGCATTTGTCCCAGAGGAAGACCTGCACCTTCTGGATGATCGAATTGACGACCTTCAGGTTTTCCTTTGCCTTGGGAAGTTTGCTTCGTGAGAGCGTGAACCGCAGGCTGAACAGCAGTTCCATCAACCGTTCAAGGTTGCGGGCATATTCCTTGTCGCCAATATCGATCCCGAACTCATCGATGAGAACCTTCCGCTCGGCGGCGGTCGGGAACCCTGCCTCGTCGGCGGTCCGCGCCTTCGTGAATTCCTTGGCGAGCGGCGCCATGGTCGGGATGCCAACCTCCTGCCATTCCTCGTCTCCGAAAATGTCAGTTCCCTTGGCGTAGTATGACGAGCATCCTGCGCCGAGCAGGAACGCGACATTCTTTGCACTCAGCGATTCCGACAGCGCTTTTCTGACGACATCGGCGCCGGCCGGCCATTCAAGCTCGCCAGCATCAGCCTCGACGCCCCGCAGAAAATTAAATTTCAGTTTTTCAGGTTCTTCTCCATCGGAATCCGCCACGAACACCCCCTCATTTGAACAATGCTTCAATATCCGCCATAGGCCGGAACAACTTCATCGGCTGTTCTGGAAACGGCAAAAAACTCTCGCGCTCATAGAAGCGCTTTGCGCCTTCGTCCTTGGCGTCCACGATCACCGCAAAGGATGCGATCTCGCTGCGCACGGCCCGATAGAGCGCGTCCGCGAGAAGAAACCGGCCGTATCCTCTTCCCTGATAGCGCTGATCGACCGCGAGGCGACCCAGCAAGGTCGCCGGGATTAAAGGATACCGCGGCAGTTTGCGGACGACGGTCCCCGGCAGTTCCGGAAGCCGCACCGCTGTCGATGAAAGCGTGTAATATCCGGCAAGGCTTCCGTCCTTCAGCACGAGGACAAATGGTGCCGCCATCTTCTTTCTGGCGTCCTGCCCGGCCTGCGTCTGGAAATATCGGTCGAGCGGCGCTACGCCGCTTTCGAATCCCGATCGGTCATGTTGCGGGCCGAGAATCTCGACCCGCAGAATGTCGTCTGCTCCTCCCACTCGTCAGACGCCTGTTCTCTCGCGATAACGGCGAACGGTGTCTTGCAGTCGTTCGTTGACCGGCTGTGGTTCGACCAGAGCCTGGACGAACGCCTGGCCGTCCCGTACCGAAAGCTCCAGATTCTGATGTTCCTCGATGGCGCGCCGCGCCGCATCTTGCACGCTTGTCAAAACAAAATCCGTCACCGTCCGTCCTTGTAGCGCAGCGGCATGTTCGATCAGACGTTTCTGGTCAGCGGTCACACGCGTCTCAAGACGTTCCCCACGGACGCGTCCAGATATGGACCTTTTTGCTGTCTTGGCCATTTTTCATCTCCAACTTTGGAGGGAATGTACGGCCATTGGCCGGAAAAATCAAGATTCACAGACAAGCTGCGTGAGCCATGATTGGAATAGCCAGGACGCTCAAAATCAGCAGTGTCATGAACTTGGGCGGCTTTGCTGATACTCGGCGGGGGAAAGCCTTCCCCCTGGCCGGCACTGGCGTTGCCGACGCACCCCCATCAGCGGGGAGACCCCGCAACGCCCCTTAGAGTGAGAGTGTGGACGGGTTTTCCGTGACGGGTTGAGGGCTGGAAGAGAGGCTTCTGGCGCCCGTCGCGGAGATCATCCCGATGGCCAGACACGATCGCAGCCCCGCTGATGGTGGCGCGCGCAGCAACCTTTACGACGACATCACCAACAAGATCATCGCCGAGCTGGAGCAAGGCCGGCTCCCCTGGGTCCAGCCCTGGGGCGCGTCGCCCGATACAGCCCCGCTGGGCCTGCCGAGAAATGCCTCAACCGGCCGGTCTTATTCCGGTATCAATATTCTCATCCTCTGGGGCGCTGTCATCCAGCACGGATTCCCAGGTCAGGCGTGGCTGACGTTCCGCCAGGCGCTTTCTCTTGGCGGTAATGTCAGGAAGGGCGAGCGTGGTACGACTGTCGTTTATGCCGACCGTTTCACCCCCGAGGACGAAAAGCGCCGTGCCCGCGAGACGGGTGAGGATGCACATACCATTCCGTTCCTGAAGCGGTTCACCGTCTTCAACGCCGCGCAATGCGATGGCCTGCCCGATGACATCACGGCAGTCGCGCCGCCACCGCCGCCCGGCCTGATCGAACCTCGGGTCGAGGCGCTGATCCGGGCCACCGGCATCGACTTCCGTATCGGTGGCAATCGCGCCTTCTATATGCCGTCCCTCGACTATGTGCAGGTGCCGCCTCCGCAAGCCTATTTCGAGCCGATCAACTGGCACCGGACGGCCCTCCACGAGCTGGGGCACGCCAGCGGCCATCAAAGCCGTCTCAACCGCGATCTGACCGGCTCGTTCGGCTCGAAGAAATACGCCTTCGAAGAGATGATTGCCGAGCAGACTGCGGCTTTCAACTGCGCCGCGCTCGGGATCGTGCCGACCGTGCGCCATGCCGACTATATTGGGTCGTGGTTGGAGGTCATGCGGGAGGATTCCCGCGCCATTGTCCGCGCAGCCTCGCAGGCCAGCAAGGCGGCGGACTGGCTGCTGTCGCATCTGCCTGCTGAGGACACCGTGGAGCCGGATGCCAGCGTAACCGACCGGAGGGCTGCGGCATGATCCTCCTGACCGGCACACAGCGCGACCGTCTGCTGGCGAATGGTCGCCAGCGCGATCAGGATCACATCCCGGTCGTGAAGTTCTTCAACCCCCTCGGTGAAGGCGTCTGGCTTGCCACCGAACTGGATGACGATGGCGACATCATGTTCGGTCTGGCCGATCTCGGCTATCCCGAACTGGGGTCGTGGAGCCTTGGCGAGATGCAGTCAGTCCGGCTGCCCTTCGGCATGGGCATCGAGCGCGATATATTGTTCACCGGGGATTTCCCGATCTCGGTCTGGGCCGAGGCCGCCCGTGAGACCGGCAGCATTCGCACCGCCGAGCGCTTGCTCTACCGCGTCGGCGCTGGCTTTTCCCGTACATCCGCCGATACAGAAAACCGGAGTGCCTGATTTCAGGGTTTCAGGTTCTGCGGCTGGCGTCGCTCTCTTCAGAGGAAGAGGGCGGCGCTTCGCTTCGTGACGGGCTGATAGCCGGAGAGAGAGGCTCACCGGCGTCCGTCATGGAGTAACTGACATGGCCACTGCCGTTCAGAAGATCACCCTGTCGTCCTCGCGCGACATTCCCTTCAACAAGCTGGTGCTCAGCCAGTCCAATGTCCGGCGCGTCAAGGCCGGGATCTCGGTCGAGGAGCTGGCCGAGTCCATCGCCCGTCGCGGCCTGATCCAGTCCCTGCATGTCCGCCCGGTCGTGGATGCCGAGGGTAAGGAAACCGGCATGTTCGAGGTTCCCGCCGGCGGTCGCCGCTTCCGCGCGCTGGAACTGCTGGTCAAGCAGAAGCGCCTCGCCAAGGTCGCGCCGGTTCCGTGCGTGGTGTCGGAAGCCAGTGCCGATGTGCTGATTGACGAGGTTTCGCTCGCCGAGAATATCGAGCGCGCGCCCCTGCATCCGCTCGATCAGTTCCGCGCCTTCCAGGCCATGCGGGAAAAGGGCATGAGCGAGGAAGCCATTGCCGCCGCCTTCTTCGTGGATGCCAAGGTGGTGAAGCAGCGCTTGCGTCTTGTTTCCGTCTCACCGGCATTGCTCGACCTCTATGCCGAGGACGGCATGACGCTGGAACAGCTCATGGCCTTCAGCGTCAGTTCTGACCATGCCCGTCAGGAGCAGGTCTGGGAGGCAATCAAGGATGGCTGGCAGAAGGAACCGTACCACATCCGCCGCCTGCTGACCGAAACCACAGTCCGAGCCTCCGACAAGCGAGCGGTGTTTGTCGGCATCGCAGCCTATGAAGAGGCTGGTGGCTACGTGCTGCGCGATCTCTTTCAGCAGGACGATGGCGGCTGGCTGCAAGATCCCGTGTTGCTCGACCGGCTGGTGGGCGAAAAGCTGAAGGCCGAGGCCGAAGCCATCGCCGCCGAGGGCTGGAAATGGGTCGAGGTCGCCATCACCTTTCCCTATGGTCACGACAATGGCCTTCGCCAGCTTGTCGGCACCACGGTCGATCTGAGCGAAGAGGAACGCGCTACCCGCGAGGCATTGCGCGATGAATATGACCGGCTTGAAGCCGAATATGGTGAGGCTGACGAACTGCCGGACGAGATCGATGCTCGCTTGGGCGAGATCGAACAGGCGCTGGAAGCGTTCGAGCGCCGCCCGATGACCTTCGAGCCGGACCAGATCGGCATGGCCGGTGTCTTCATCAGCATCGATGCCGATGGCGCATTGCTGATCGAACGCGGCTATGTTCGCGCCGAGGATGAAACGCCTGCGAAACCGGAGGCGGAGATCGTTGACCCGGAAACCGGCGAGGTGATTCAACGGGCAGAACCGGAGGACGGCCGCATGCGTGCTGTCATTACGCTGGGCGGCCAGGCAGTCGAAACCGAGGAGGAAGACGAGGCCGACACTATCAAGCCGCTGCCCGATCGCCTGGTCAGCGAACTGACCGCGCATCGCACGCTGGCGCTGCGGGATGCGGTGGCCGTGAACCCGCATGTCGCCATGACGGCGCTGCTGCACAGGCTGGTAATGGATTGCTTCATGCCGCATTCCAGTCGCGGATGCCTGGAAGCACAGGTCCGGGAGGTTCATCTGCCCGCACAGGCCGAGGATCTGCGCGATAGCGCGTCGGCCAAGGCCATCGCTGACCGCCACCAACGCTGGGGCGATCATGTCCCGGCAGACGATGCCGCTCTCTGGGATTGGCTGACCGATCTGGACGATGGTTCGCGCATGGATCTGCTCGCCCATTGCGTCAGCTACGGTATCAATGCGCTCTATGAGAAACCGAACCCTTACAGCGGCACGGGCGTCAGCCAGCACGGGCTGGACATCCGCCTGTCGCAGGCTGACCGGCTGGCCCGTTCGATCGGCCTCGACATGGTGGCTGTGGGCTGGCGGCCGACGGTTGGCAACTATCTCGGCCGCGTGACCAAGCCGCGTATCCTTGAGGCTGTGCGCGAAGGGGCCGGAGACCAGGCTGCCGATCTGATCGGGCACTTGAAGAAGGGTGATATGGCCAAGGAGGCCGAACGCCTACTGGCCGATTCCGGTTGGCTGCCTGAGCCGCTGCGCATGGTGGATGACGGGATCGAAGTTGATCCGGCCCCGGCCACCGAAGCCGACGATCTGCCTGATTTCCTCTCCGGCGATGATGAGGACGATCCGACGGAGGATGAAGAAGAACAGCATATGGTCGCTGCTGAATAGCACGCATGCGGGGCGGCTTCGGTCGTCCCGTTCCAACCGCTCCGTTTCTGCAACCCGCCCGGTCCTCGTGATCGGGCTTTTTCTTTAGAAACTGGGCCGGATAATCCCGCGGTTCAGGCCGACGGAGCCTGATCCTCGTGCGCCCTTCCGAAACGCGGAAAGACGCGAATGTAGATCAATTCGGCGATTAGTTCCACCAAGGTCTGCGTCACGATCACAGCCGGAAGCACGGGTATCGCACCCGGAACAGCAAGGGCTAGCGGCAGCACAACGAGGGAATTTCGGGTTGCAGACGAGAAGGACACGGCCCGCCCCGCAGCAGGTTTCAGACCGAAGGCCCGAGCGATGCCCCAGCCGCAGAACGGGGCGGTGACGGCAAAAGCGATGTAGATCGGCAGGGCGGATAGCGCATGGCGGCTGGCGGCCCCCAGAACGGGAACAGTGGCAGCTACAACGAGGAAAAGGACCAGGGCCGTTGCAGGGACCGGAAGAAACCCCAAAACGTCACTGACACGCTGCCCTGTCGTATGCCGCGCAGCCCAGAGCTGGACAGCGCCAGCGCAAATCAGTGGCACGGCGATCAACCAGACAAACGCATGCAGAAACGGGCCAATATGCACGAGGTTGGCGGCTTCTTCGCCAATGAACAGGCCAAGGTAAATCGGCAGCAGCGCCATCTGCACCAGCAGCAAGATCGGCGTCGATGACAGCAGCAGCCTCGCATCAGCCCGCCCCAGATGGGCAAAGGTGATCACGTAGTCGATGCAGGGCGTCAGCAGCACCATAAGGATGCCAAGACGCAGCAGAGCGTCGTCTATGGCAAATTGCGATAGCAGGAAGGCAAGGATCGGAACGGCGATGAAGTTACTGACCAGAAGGGCACCCAGAAAGCGCGTTTCGCGGAATCCTCGGCCAATCTCCGGCAACGGCACCTGGAGGAAGGTGACAAATAACATGAAGGCCAGTGCGGAATTAATCCCGCCTTCCAATTCGCCAGTGCCTGACAGGGCAAATCCCAGGATCGCGGCAAGAGCGACAGTCGCGAAGTAGATCCACACCTGTTGCCGCTCCAGAATGTCACGCATGTTGATCCCTATTTGCAAACACACATCTTGGCATATGCCTATACCATTCATGCGGTAGCTGCGAGCGACCGGTCTGGGCTCCTTTTCGGCGATCCACTGATACAACTCCAGCTTCACCATAAACCCGGTCATCCTGCACATGGGCAAGCGAGAGCCATCTCTGGCATGAACGGAACACGATCCTGATGCCAGCATGGTGGCAAGGCTGGCGCGACAGAGCATCTGCGACGGGTATCCGGCATCCAGTCAGATGCGAAAAACCACCCCCGCTTCCATTCGCAAACCTTGGTCCGATCCGTCTCTTTGACATTCAACCCCGAAGGGGTCGGCTTGACGCTTCGCGTGCCGCCCTCGGGGATTCGGAAAAAGTCCGAACGCCCTCGGGTGATTGCAGATCCGGTCAGACACTTCGGGCGCCTGTCGCGCGGGGGATGGTCCCCCGCCTCCAAAGACAGGAGCCGGAACCCATGTCCTATGCAGATGCCACCGCCTTCGCCGCCAGCCTCGCCACCACGTTGATGGTTTCGATCGTTGTGTTCCAGGCCGGAGACGGCACCCACGCCGCTTGCCCCGCCGCCGAGTTCGACGGCGACGACGACATGGTGAAGCTGGAGCTGGACCCGTGGGAGTAAGGCGCGAAAGCGCCTCATCCCCGACGGCCCGAGCGCGGCAGCCCGCGCTTCGGGCCTTCAGTGCCTCACGATGATCCTACATCGTCGGCAGCGGAACCGGGAACAAGCCCGGTCAGAGAGGAAGAGTGTGGGCCGTTCGGCCGTGACGGGTTGAGGGCTGGAGAGAGAGGCTCACCAGCGCCCGTCATGGAGTAATACCGATGACCTTTCCCCGTTCCGAAACCTTCCGTTCCATCGGTCAGATTCTGGCTGCCGATGTTCTGCCCGTGCTTTATCGGTCGCAAAAGCTGCCGCTGCGCATCTCGTGCCTTGGTGTGGCCAGCTATGACGCCAATGACGCGGCGAACAGCTTTGACCGCGTGATCCCGCTTGGGGAATGCCCGTCCCCGGAAGAGGCCATACAGGCCGCGGCCTTGCGCGTGGCGCGCGGTGATATTTGCACGGGGCCGGACAGCTTCCCGTATTTCCAGCCGCGCATCATGCTCATTCAGGACCACGATCAGCGCCTGGTCCTCGCCGGCGAAATCCGCGCCGACATTATCCTCTGGGAACAGCCCGTCGCATCCGATGCCGAAGCACGCAGGATCGTGACCGAGGCCAGCCGCCTGCGCGGTATGGCATTCCGAGCCTTGGACGCCGGTAATGCGAGACGGCTGCGTTACCGCGCTGCTGCGCTGGAAGCCCGGTTGGTCGATCCCTTCTGGCGCGAAACCTCGGCCGATCTGCTCCGGTTGCCGCAGGCCGCATGAGCTTCATCATTTTTTACCCATTCGGCCCGGTCGTGCATCGGGCCATGTCTTCTCAGGAGACCATCATGGCCGACTATTTCACGCACTTTTCTTGCCTGCTTGACGTGGGCACCCCCGAAAACGCTGCCCGCGCACTCGATCTCTACAACGCACTGGCGGATGACACTGCCGCCGAAGATCCGCCATCGGACGGCTTCGTGCTCTCCATCCAGCCAGAACATGGTGGCACTCAGCTCTGGATGCGTGATGACGTCACCGGCGATCCCGAGCATGTCATCCAGTTCGTCAAACGCTGCGCCACCGAGTTCGGTCTGACGGGTCTATGGGGCCTTCAATATGCAAACAGTTGTTCCAGGCCGAGAATCGATGGCTTCGGCGGTGGTGCGCATGTCCTCGATCTTGCCACCGGCGAAACGGTGGACTGGATTTACACCGATGGTTGGCTTTCCTCGGTGCTCGAAGGGAGAGATCCCTATGCCTGAGATCATCGAAACCACCGTCTATCGCTTGGGCGAATTGTCCGATGCGGCGAGGGAGAAGGCCCGCGCCTGGTATCGTGAGGGCGGCTTCGACTATGACTGGTACGATGCAGTCTATGAGGATTTCCAGCACATCGCCGAAATCCTCGGGCTGAACCTCAAGACCCGCACCGTCCGATTGATGGGCGGCAGCACCAGACAGGAACCCTGCATCTGGTTCCGAGGCTTCTGCTCGCAGGGCGACGGTGCGTGCTTCGAGACCTTCTATTCCTACCGGAAGCATGCGCCGCGCCTGATCCGGGAATACGCCCCGCAGGACACCGAACTGCATCGCATCGCCGATGCCCTGCAGACGGTCCAGCGGCGCAATTTCTACCAGCTTCGCGCCGAAGCCACCCATCGCGGCCATTATTACCACGAATACTGCATGTCGATCTCGGCCGAGCGCGACAGCCCGACCGGGCAGGACATGACCGCCGATACCGAGGAGACGATCGTCGAGGCGCTGCGCGATCTGGCCCGCTGGCTCTACCGCCAGCTTGAGCGCGAATATGATTATCTGTCCTCGGACGGAGTGGTCGATGAAACCATCGCTGCCAATGAATACACCTTTACCGAAGCCGGTCGCCGCTTCGGATGATCCCGGGAAGACACTGCCAAGCGCCCCGCCGTCCGGTCGGGGCGCTTTTTTTATGCTGCGCTTTGAGAGTGAGAGGTGGGCCGGAAGTGGTCAGGTCAGGGCGGTCGAGAGAGAGAGCGCCGTCCGGGCTTGTCCTTCCCACTCTCCTGAGGTTCCCGACATGAACATGGTTTTCCCCGTGGCCGATCCGGTCACGCCGCTGGCGGCTGCGCCAGCGATCCTGGCTGCGGCCAATCATCTGCTCCCCCATCTCGAACGCGGTCAGCGCGTCGATGCCGTGACATTGCGCGGTGCGATGGAAACGGCTTTCGGCGCGTCGGACGCTACCGGCGCCTGGGACTGGAAGCTCGCCTATGAGGCCGGTGAGGTCGCTACCGTCCTTTTCTTACGCAAATACGGAAAGGCGCTTTTCCGTAAAGCCGCGTCTCCGGCTGCACGGATTTCCGTGTTGGCAAAGATCGCGGCGCTGTTGCCCACGCAGACCCGGCGTTCCGAGGAAAGCCAGAGCTTCCAGCAGTTTTCGACGCCGATCCCGCTCGGCCTTGCCGCTCTGACGGCTGCCGCCATCACGCCTGATGATAGGGTGATGGAGCCCTCGGCTGGCACCGGCCTGATGGCGATCCTGGCACAGACTGCCGGCGGTTCGCTGATCCTCAATGAACTCGCCGAGATCCGCGCCGATCTTCTCTCGTCCCTCTTTCCGGCCTGTCCCGTCACCCGATGCGACGCCGCCCAGATCGACGATCATCTGGCACCGGAGGCCGTGCCGTCGGTGGTGCTGATGAACCCGCCATTCTCGGTCATGGCCAATGTCGAGGGACGGATGGCGGATGCTGCGCTTCGCCATGTCGCCTCGGCGCTGGCCCGTCTTGCTCCGGGCGGTCGGCTGGTGACGATCACCGGCGCTGGCTTTGGCCCCGAAGCTCCGGCATGGCGGGACGCGTTCATCCGCTTGCAGGCCCGTGGTCGCGTGGTGTTCAGCGCCGCCGTCGATGGCGCGGTCTATGCAAAGCACGGCACCACGATCGACACGCGGCTGACCGTGATCGACAAATTGCCCGCCGAATATCCGGCGAGTTTTCCGACCTCACCGGGAATCGCCCCCGATGTAGCCACGCTGATCGGATGGATCGAGGCGCTGGTCCCGCAGCGCCTGCCGGTATCACTACCGAAGATCGTCTTTCCCGCTTCGACCGCCGCGCCGAAAACCGTGCGGGGCTATCTGGCCCGCGCGACTGCTGCTCGGCCTGTCGCTGCTCCCGCCAAAGATCCCGAGGGCGTCGAACTCGCCTATGAGACCGTGGACTGGACGCCACCCGAAGGCGCTCGCCTGTCCGACGCGATCTATGAGGAATATGCGCTGCAATCGCTGCGCATTGCTGGCGCGCAGCCGCATCCGACCAGGCTGGTGCAATCCGCCGCCATGGCCTCGGTCGCACCGCCGAAGCCCTCCTACCGGCCCATGCTGCCCGCTGACATCTGCGCGCGTCTGTCGAACGCCCAGCTTGAAACGGTGATCTATGCCGGTGAAGCCCATGCCGATCATCTCGCCGGCGCATGGACCGTGGACGAGCATTTCGACAATGTGAGCGCTGCGCCCGAGGATGCTGCGGGATCAATCCGCTTTCGCCGGGGCTTCATGCTCGGTGATGGAACCGGCGCTGGCAAGGGACGCCAGTCCGCCGCCATCATTCTCGACAACTGGCTGCGCGGTCGGCGCAAGGCGATCTGGATCTCCAAATCCGATAAGCTGATCGAGGACGCGCAGCGCGACTGGTCGGCGCTCGGCATGGAACGGCTGCTTGTCACGCCTCTGTCACGCTTCCCGCAAGGCAAGCCAATCACGTTGTCCGAAGGCATCCTTTTTACCACCTATGCCACGCTACGCTCCGACGACCGGGGCGAGAAGGTTTCGCGCGTCAAGCAGATCGTCGAATGGTTGGGGTCCGATTTCGATGGAGCCATCATATTCGACGAGAGCCATTCCATGCAGAATGCCGGTGGCGGAAAAGGAGAACGCGGTGATGTCGCCGCCTCGCAGCAAGGACGTGCGGGCCTGCGGCTTCAGCACGCGCTGCCCGACGCCCGCGTGGTTTATGTCTCGGCGACCGGCGCCACCACAGTTCACAATCTCGCCTATGCGCAGCGCCTTGGCCTCTGGGGCGGTGAGGATTTTCCGTTCCAGACCCGCGCCGAGTTCGTTGAGGCGATCGAAGCCGGTGGCGTTGCGGCCATGGAAGTGCTGGCCCGCGATCTGCGATCCCTCGGCCTCTATACCGCCCGCTCGCTCTCCTATGATGGCGTTGAATATGAACTGATCGAGCATCAGCTCACGGATGAACAGCGCTGCATCTATGATGCCTACGCCGGGGCTTTCGCCGTCATTCACAACAATCTGGACGCGGCAATGGAAGCCGCCAACATCACCGGCAGCGAGGGAACGCTGAACCGGCAGGCCAAATCCGCCGCGCGCTCGGCCTTCGAGAGCACCAAACAGCGCTTCTTCGGCCATCTGCTGACTTCCATGAAAACCCCGACCCTGATCCGGTCCATCGAGGCCGATCTGGAAGCGGGCCATGCCGCCGTCATCCAGATCGTCTCCACCGGCGAAGCCCTGATGGAACGGCGGCTTTCCGAGATCCCGACCGAGGAATGGAACGATATTTCCGTCGATGTCACCCCGAGGGAATATGTTGGCTCGTATTTGCAGCATTCCTTCCCGGTACAGCTCTATGAGCCGTTTACCGATGGCGAGGGGAAACTCTCGTCACGCCCCGTCTTCCGCGATGGTCAGCCGGTCGAAAGCCGCGAAGCCGTAGCGCGGCGCGACGAGATGCTGGAGCAGCTGGGTTCGCTTCCCCCCGTGCCGGGGGCGCTCGATCAGATCGTCCAGCGCTTCGGCACGGATATGGTGGCGGAGGTCACGGGCCGCTCGCGCCGGATCGTGCGCAAGGGCGACGGGGCATCGGCGCGTTTGGCCGTCGAGAACCGTGCACCTTCTGCCAATCTTGCCGAGACCTCGGCCTTCATGGATGACCAGAAGCGCATCCTCGTGTTCTCGGATGCCGGTGGCACGGGGCGCAGCTATCACGCCGAACTCTCGGCGAAAAACCAGCGGCTGCGCGTGCATTACCTCCTGGAGCCGGGCTGGAAGGCAGATGCCGCCATTCAGGGGCTGGGCCGCACCAACCGCACCAATCAGGCTCAGCCGCCGCTGTTCAGACCCATCGCCACGGACGTCAAGGCCGAGAAGCGCTTTCTCTCTACCATCGCCCGCCGCCTCGACACGCTGGGCGCGATCACCCGCGGCCAGCGCCAGACCGGCGGTCAGGGGCTGTTCCGGCCCGAGGACAATCTGGAATCCGCCTATGCCCGCGATGCGTTGCGCCAGCTCTATCTGCTGATTGTGCGCGGTAAGGTCGAGGGATGCTCGCTGGAACGGTTTGAATCCGCCACCGGCCTGAAGCTGATGGACAGCAATGGTGTGAAGGACGAACTACCGCCGATCACCACCTTCCTCAATCGCCTGCTGGCGCTGACCATCGAATTGCAGTGCATCCTGTTCTCGGCCTTCGAACAGCTCCTGCAGGCGCGGATCGACGGGGCGATTGCATCCGGCACCTATGACATGGGACTGGAAACGCTGAAGGCGGAAAGCTTCATCGTCACCGACCGGCAGGTGATCCACACCCATCCGGGCACCGGCGCGGAAACGCGGCTCCTGACGCTCACCGAGCGCAAGCGCAATCAGCCGGTCACGCTCGATGCAGCCCTGGCGGAACTGGATGATCCCCGCGCAAGATTGCTCATCAACGAGCGATCCGGTCGCGCCGCCGTGCAGATCCCCACCACCAGCGTCATGCTGGATGATGGCGAGATCGAGCGCCGCGTGCGGTTGATCCGGCCGATGGAAGCGGTGAGCATCCCCATGCGGACAATGGATGAGACCCATTGGGGCGAGGCGGACCAGGCTTCCTTCGCCACGGCCTGGAACGCGGAACTGGCAGAGGTGCCGGAGTTCACCGACAGCATCCTGCATATGGTGACTGGGCTTCTGCTGCCGATCTGGAAGCGCCTGCCGCAGGACTCCTCCCGGGTCTATCGGCTCCAGACCGACGAGGGCGAACGCATCATCGGTCGCCGGGTCTCGCCGGCATGGGCTACCAATGCTTCGACCAGTGGCGTCAACAGCAGCCTGACGCCGGATGCCGCTTATGCCGCGTTGATCGAAGGCCGCACGATCCTCGATCTCACCGAGGGGCTGCAACTGCGACGCGTCCGGGTCATGGGCGCCAACCGGATCGAGCTCACCGGCTTCACCGATACCATGCGCGATCGGCTGCGAACCTATGGTCTCTTCAGCGAGATCATCTCCTGGAAGCTACGATTCTTCGTGCCGGTGGGCGCATTGGGGCCGGAGATCATCGGCAAACTGCTCGACCGCTTCCCCGTCGAGCGCATCTCCGAGCGGGTGGCTGCGTGATGGCGCGTCTCAACGCTTCCGAACTGGCGCAGCGTCTCGGTCGCCAGGCCGAGGCGGTGTGCCGCCACTATCTCTCGAATGGGCGCAAACAGGGCAATTACTGGCAGGTTGGGGATGTACGGAACACTCCCGGCCGTTCAATGTTCGTCCGTCTGACCGGGCCAGAGGCTGGTAAAGGTGCGGCTGGAAAATGGACCGATGCCCAGAGCGGCGAGCATGGCGATCTGCTCGACGTTATCGGCGAAACCCTTGGCCTCACCGACTTCGCCGGCATTGCCCAAGAAGCCCGCCGCTTTCTCAGCCTGCCGCATCCCGAACCGGAGCCAAAGTCCCACCGATCCCGAACACCGCAAGCACCACCCGGATCGTCCGAGGCGGCCCGACGGCTCTGGCGCATGACGCAGCCGCTCACCGGCAGTCTCGCAGAGACGTACTTACGGCAACGCGGCATTACGGATTTACGCGGAACCGCAGATCTGCGTTTTCACCCGACCTGCTATTGGCGCCCCGAGGGCGATGGTCCCACCGAAACCTGGCCCGCCATGATCGCCGCCGTCACCGACCTCGACGGCAAGATCACCGGCGCGCATCGCACCTGGCTCATGCGTGACGGCTCCGGGAAAGCGCCGGTCGATCCGCCGAGGAAGGCAATGGGCGACCTGCTCGGACATGCAGTGCGTTTCGGTTGCGTGAGGGACGTCATGGCGGCGGGGGAAGGTATAGAAACCATCCTGTCGCTGCGTCAGGCTCTGCCCACCATGCCGATGGTCTCCGCACTCTCGGCCGGGCATCTCGCCGCCATCCAGCTCTCCCCGCATCTGCGCAGGCTCTATATCGTCCGCGACAACGATCCGGCAGGCGACGCCGCACGGGACAGTCTGGTGGACCGGGCCATCGAGGCCGGGATCGAGGCCATCACGCTTTCGCCCATGCTGGGAGATTTCAACGACGATCTCGTCAGCTTCGGCCTTGAGGCGCTTCGGGCGCAGATCCGGGTGCAGATTGCCCCTGAGGACGTCAGCCGTTTCATGTCGTGCGCGCCATAGCCAGAGAGGGCCTTGATCGGGGATAACCGATCCCGCCATGGGCAAGGGGTTGGGGCACCTCGGCAAGGGGACCGCGCCTTGGCCTTCTTGAGAGGGCGAGCGGCCCACAAACGCTCCGGCCCGGCAATGGCGGCGCCCGACTGATTTCCGTCGGCGGGCAAGCCCGCCTTTACAGCGCGAAGCAAATCAGCCGGGCTTTGCCATCAAGACCCTCGCAAAGGGCTCGGGCTGCCAGGTCGGAGCGCCCGTGGGCTTGTCGTCGCCATGAAGGCCGCGACGGTCGCGGTCCAGCCGAAGGACACATCCCATGTATGCCCATGACGAATTCGAACCCGATCACAGCACGTCTCCCACCGGCCATGTCATCGAAGAGCTCGAACTCTATGGCTACCGTCCCGCCGAGGGCGAGGCCGACCCCCGGATCACGCCCGAGGACAACGCCATCCAGGGCGCGGTTGCCGACATCTTCGATGCCCTGATCTCCACCATGGCCGACACCAGCCTCGATTTCGACCTAGACGAGATCATGTGGTCCACCGTCAACACCTTCCACCGCGCCGTCGAGCGGATCGAACGCAAACTCGACGATAACGAGCAGGCTCAGAAGCGCCTTCAGCGCGAACAGGACGGAAGCGAGGTGAAATCCGTCCAGTTGGAGACCCTGATCGGCATCGGACAAAACCTGATCGAGCGCCGCGACAGCATGGAGACCTTCCGCGACACCGCCGCCGACCTCTTCCTGCGCACCACCGGCACGCCTTGGTCGCCGCGCTCCGGCTCACGGGTCAACCACCGCCAGATGACCTCGGCCATGATCGACAGCCGTGACTTCATCGCCGCAAAACGCCGGGCCGACAACGAGGTGCTCTTGCCCGCCGGGCCGAAGATTGCCTTCTCGGGCGGGGAGACGACCGATCACCGGCTGATCTGGGACAGGCTCGATCAGGTCCATGCCAAGCACCCCGATATGGTGCTCCTGCATGGCGGATCGCCGAAAGGTGCCGAACGTATCGCCGCCACCTGGGCCGACAATCGCAAGGTGCCGCAGGTCGCCTTCAAGCCAGACTGGGTGAAACATGCCAAGGCCGCGCCCTTCAAGCGCAATGACCGGATGCTCGACACGATGCCGATCGGGGTCATCATCTTCCCCGGCACAGGCATTCAGGACAACCTGGCCGACAAGGCCCGCAAGCTGGGCATCCCGGTCTATCGCTTCGGGACCGGCAGCGCGTGAGCGCTGCCTTCCCATCTCATCATGAGCATGACGACACCGCCCGCCGATCATTACATGTCGCACAGACAGGCTTATTCGTGCTATATGTCGCGGTGCGCCATGGTGGTGGTGGAAGGCGCAACCGTCCAACCTTTTGCACGGAGACACCACCATGATCGTTCTTGGAATCCTCGTTTCCATCGCAGCCATCGGCACCATGTGCTGGTTGCTGTTCAATCTCGCCGTATTCGCCCTGCCGTTCTTCATCGGCCTGAACGCAGGCACATGGGCCTATGGCACAGGGGCTGGCTGGCCCGGCGGCATCGTTGTTGCTCTTCTAGCCGCCGGTCTGACACTCGCTATTGGTCAGGGCCTGCTCATGCTGGTCCGCCCGATCTGGGCGCGTCTGCTGATCGCTCTGGCCTTCGTCGTTCCGGCAGGGATGTCCGGGTTCTATGCCACGCTCGGTATCGTCAAACACATGATGCCGTCCGAGACATGGCAGCTCATCTTCTCGGTGATCGGGGCGGTGGCGGTGGGCGTGACGGCGTTCCTGCGCGTTGCAGGCATGGCGGCAACCGACCAGGCGAACGACGGCTTTGCACGCACCTGAACCACAATGATCCGTCGATGGCGACCAGAAGCGGATGCGGATTATCTTCCATCTTCGTCAGGAAAATGGTGGCAGACAGCGACCAGGCATCGGATCAACTTGAGGCACAGACGCGGTCCATAGGAGCGCAGAACGGTCAGCGCCAGCGTTGTGGACTGACCAGAACTCGGTTGGGGGCAATGCCGGTAGAACAGGCCCGAAAGAGAGATGCGTATGGCCTGGGACGCAGGGCGACAGGCAAGGCCGGTGTTACCCGTCTGGTCATCATGATAGGCCTCAAGATTGCCACGTCTCCGTTCAGCCCCCGTGTCTCGACCGCTCCAAACGGCCTCTTCAATGGCCTGATCTGGCCGAAGAACAGCGCGATGCGCTTCGACCGCTTTAGCGCAACAGCGTCGTCACAACTTTCTTCCCCTGACGGCAAAGCCGCCATTCCGCGCGGAACAAGAAAGTTCCTCCTGTGCTGTCCAGCCCCAAGGGGGGTGCGCCAGCGTTCGTCTCCGGCCGGTCGATCGCCATCGAGGCCGCAATGGTGCGGGCTCGGAAACGGAAAACGGAGACTTAAAATGGCAACCATCGGCACCTTCAAGAAGACCGGCTCGAACGAATTCACCGGCGACATCGTCACCCTCAGCGTCCAGGCCAAGGGTGTGCGCATCATCCCCGACCTGCGCACCAACGGCGAGAACGCCCCCAGCCACCGGGTCCTGGTCGGTCGCGCCGAGATCGGCGCCGCCTGGTCCAAGCGCTCCAACGAGGGCCGCGACTATCTGGGCCTCAAGCTGGACGATCCGAGCTTCAACGCCCCAATCTACGCCAACCTCTTCGATGACGAAGAAGGTGAAACCTTCTCCCTCATCTGGTCCCGCCCCAACGGTCGCCGCGGCGACTGAGGCGCGGCACAAAGGCTCCGACCGCAAGGTCGGGGCCTTTCTCATGCCCACGAGAAAATCGTCACGCCCACTGCAACCGCTACACCCGGTTCTCGACCCGCACGCCAGGCATGTGAACAAACTCCTTCATATTGTTTGTTACCAAGATTGACCCTTCGCTGCGGGCGTGTGTGCCGATCTGTATGTCGTGTGGTCTGCAAAGTGTGCCTGCACGCTCCAACTCGGCGGGGACACGCCCATAATAGATGGCCGCCTCGTCGATGATCGGCAGAACGCCCACTCGGCTTCGAATACTGAGACGGGAATGCCGTCAGGGCATCTCCCGTATAATGCCCAACAGTGCTAGTGAGAGATTGTCGAATGAATTTATCGGGTTAAGAGATACACTTATCTCGTTAGACTCGCTACTGCAAAACCATTCGATACCGCAGCCTTTTCAGGCCGGACGTGGCCTTGTGCCGTCCGGCTTTGGGAGGACGCGCCATGCAGAGCATAAATTGGCGTACTCCGTCGGCATATAGACACGTCAAAGACCTTCCTGCCGCCGGTTTCGCCTGGGAATATCTTCGTCGTAACGAAGACTATCGCAAAGATGTCGAGCGCTTCAATCGGACGGGAGCGTTTACGGCAGAAGAGTTGGATACCTTTGCCAGCCGATGGGGGTTGCGATTTCGCACACGACCCCGACGCGCAGCCTGACGGCGCACCGCCTTTCTGGTCGCCGCATTTCAATCCGCGGGCCATTATTCTGTCACCTGCCGAGCAGAGTGATACCGGTAGCGGGCGGCTGTTCGCTCTCGCTCATCTCGATGGCCTGATCCTGCGCCGCGCGCCGGATGGCTGGCACGCAATCTGGCATATCGGTGGGATGGAGCATCAATTCTGGTTGCAACAGGGCGCGATCGATGCGGCAGCTTTCTATGCTGCAATCCTGCCCATGGACGAGTTCTTGGAATTACGCGCCCATGCGGCCCGCCGTCTCTGGCGGTGCCTGACAGGCCGCTCTCCGGGGTCGGAAATTCGCACCATGCCAGCACAACTTCGGCAATGGCACCTTCTGTCGCTGCGGGCGCTGGACGCACGGCTGCATGGCGAAAGCTATCGCGCCGTTGCCGAAGTCCTGCTCGGTTTCCGTGGCAACAAGGAAGATTTCGAGACTGATCCGCGCAAGAACAAGGCACGTCGTCTTGTTGCCCACGGCATCAGGATGATGCGCGGGGGCTATCGGCTGCTTTTGCATTATCCGGTCAAGCCGATTCCACGATCAAAAGGCGACTGAGGCGATCTCACCGATTCCTGTTTGCCGCAGCCTGTTCCAGTATTTGCCTGTAACCTTCCCGCGACAGCCATTGGGCGCGTTCCAAATGGCTCTGCCAGCATCGCCGGGTGCGCATCTCATCTGATGCCGGATCGCGGTGCAGAACTATTCGCGCCACTTCCTTCCAGTCGGCTTCCTCGGACTTGGCGTCCAGAATACGCAGATAGGTCACAAAGTGCTGCTCGTCATAGGCGGTGATAACATGGCCGGACGGGGCCAGATCATCCACATCGGGGTCAAGTTCGACGGGTGCTTTCACGGTCATTCCCCTTCTTTCAGAAGAGTTTCTGCGGTTCGCCCCCGCAATAAAACTCTCTGACTCCTGGTGATCGGGGAGTTAGTAACCGTGACTAGACGGCCCCATGGCCTTTAGCTGGAAAGCCTGTTGCATACGCCACAGGCTCCCCGACCATAGGGTCAAGGAGTATGGTGCCGTCACGGCCGACACCAACCGCTAGTCAGGGGTTACTACGCCCCCGGAGCAGTGCGTCTGCTCCATCTGTATTCATAGCCGAACTGCGCGCGGATGTCTTGAGCGAATCCGCATCGGCCTCCCTGAGTTGCTGAAATTTCACGTCTTTTCGCGCTGGCATAGCCCCTTTCGGGGGTGCCGTCTGCGCATAGACGCAAATGCGGCACGCTACACGCCGCCGATCACTTCCCATGGTTCGCCATAGCGCGCCGCCGTCTCCGGCAGCCGCATCAACCTGACGAACCGGAGGTGATCTCATGACCGAGCGCCGCAACACGGAAATACCACCGCGCATGCTGCGCACTCAGGAAGCTGCGCGTTTCCTTGGCATATCTCTTCGCACACTGGAAAAGCACCGGACCTACGGGACCGGCCCGACCTATCGCAAAATCGGTGGCCGGGTTCTCTACACGGTCGAGGATCTTCAGGCCTGGGCCGACATCGGCGCACGCAAATCCACCAGTGACAAGGACGCCGGCACGGTCTTTCCGGCGCGCCCCCTGACGCCTGAAGAGCGGAGCAAGCTCTGAATGCGGCGCGTTGATCACCCTGACGCCCTGCGGCGAGAAGGCGGCAGCGAGCGCAACCACCTCGATCCCTTCGTGGTCGCAACCGGCGATGCCAGTCCACGCGATCAGCGCGATCTAATGGAACGGCCTTTCTTCTCGCTGGCGAAGACACCGCGCACGAAGCCCATCCTCTACAAGACCGCCGATGTCGAGGTGCAGGTGTTCGGGATGCCCGAACATGGAATGGCGACGATCTGGGATGCCGATGTGTTGATCTGGGCCGCGAGCCAGATCGTCGCCGCCGAAAACAACGGCATCAAGACATCCCGATTCTTCCGCTTCACGCCCTATCACCTGCTGCGCGCCATCGGGCGCGACACCGGCAACCGGCAATATCTGCTGCTGAAGGCAGCGCTTGCCAGGCTGCAATCCACTGTCGTCGCCACAACGATCCGTAACGGCAAGCATTGGCGCCGCCGCCAGTTCTCCTGGATCAACGAATGGGAAGAGATGACCACGCGCGACGGTCGCGTCGAAGGCATGGAGTTTGTCCTGCCTGAGTGGTTCTACAACAGCGTCCTTGACCGTTCTCTGGTCCTGACCATCGACCCGGATTATTTCCGTCTGACAGGCGGTATCGAGCGCTGGCTCTACCGTGTCGCCCGCAAACATGCCGGACATCAGCCGCATGGCTGGCTGTTCGAGGTTGCCCACCTCCACCAGAAATCCGGCAGTATGGCCCGGCGATCGGACTTTGCGCTGGACCTGCGCCGAATTGCGGCCCGCCAGCCGCTGCCCGGCTACCAGCTCAAGATCCTGCGCGAAAATCGCCGCGAACTGCTGCGAATCCGCCCTGAAAATCCATCCACAGTGCCTGTGGATAACATTGTGCATGCCGTCGGTACATCAGGCGCAAAGGGTATCGGTACATCAGGCGCAGCACTATCGGCACATCAGGCGCACGAACCCCAGTTAAGCCTATGGAACGAAAAGGAGAATCCGACTTCTAACTTAGAATCTAACATAGAATCTAACTTTTCTTCTTTGACGCGCGCGCATGAAAGACACGGTGCCAGTGCCACTTCCCGCCGACCTGGGCGGGGTACGCCATGATCGTCGCGCTCCTCAATCAGAAGGGCGGCGTTGGCAAGACCACGCTGGCGCTGCATCTTGCCGGAGCCTGGGCTGCGCAAGGCAAGCGGGTCATCCTGATCGATGCCGATCCGCAAGGCTCCGCACTTGATTGGTCGCAGCGGCGCGGCCATGAAGGGCTGCCGAGGCTGTTCAGCGTCATCGGCCTTGCCCGTGATACCCTGCACAGGGAAACGCCGGAGCTGGCGCGTGACGTCGATCATGTCGTCATTGATGGTCCGCCCCGTGTCGCTGGGCTGATGCGCTCTGCGCTGCTTGCAGCCGATTTGGTGCTGATCCCGGTGCAGCCATCCCCCTTTGACGGCTGGGCCTCGGCCGAGATGCTCGCCCTTCTGAACGAAGCACGCATCTATCGCCCTGAGCTGTCCGCCCGTTTTCTGCTGAACCGATGCGCTGCGCGCACCGTCATCGCCCGCGAAACGGCCAAGACACTGGCTGACCATGATCCACCCCTGCTGGGTACAACGGTCGGCCAGCGTGTCGCCTTCGCCGACGCCGCACAGACCGGACGGCTGGTCTCCGAGACCGATGGCGGCGAACGGGCCGCACAGGAGGTCACAGCGCTGGTGGCCGAGATCGATGGCTTCGGTATCGGGAGGATCGTGCCATGACACGTCCGCCCGTCAAATCCGGCTTTGCATCGCGTCCGGGCAATCCCGATACCTGGGTCAGAGCCGCCGATGCGCCGACAACCGGCAAGACGGCGACGGAGGCGTTCACCGCCCGTCTGACCATCGACATCACGCCCGAACTGCGCGGGCGCATCAAGGTTGCCGCTTTCCGGCGCGGCGTCACCGTCGCCGTGATGCTGCGCGAGCTGCTGGTCCGCGAGTTTCCACCCGCCGAAGGAGATCAGCCATGACCGGCAAAACCGCGCGTGCAGCGCATGAACATCTGTGGCCGACCGGGCCAGCTGCGTTCACCACATTGGTCGAACTGACCTTCCAGAAGAAGAAGGTCGAGCGCTGGATACGCTTCGGCCGCAAGAGCTTTGAGCAGATCATCGACCGCCGCCGCAGTCTGATCGGTTTTGCGCCCGAAAGCATCTTCGCCTTCGTCCGCTGGGCCTCCAACGATTACGGCACCATCGTCTCGCGGCTCGACATCCTGCGCGCTACCGGGCGTGGCGAACCGTACCAGACCGTGCCTTTCGTTCGTCCTGGCGGTGAGATCCTGCTGCGTATCGACGGCTGGCCAAAGGTCCAGCGGGTGCTGGCCCTGATCGATGCCGTGGACGCGCTTGGCGTCGATCCGGCGGATGTTGCGCCGGATCATTGGCGACACGTTCACAACCGTTTGAGCGCCGGTCAGGAACCCAATCCCTACACCCCGGAGCGCCATGCCGCGTGGGTCAGCCGCCGGAGGATCGCACCATGAGCCGCCGTCATATCCTTGCCGTGTCGATGCTGGCTGTCGGCACACTTGTCGCCACGGCTGTTGCCGATCTGCCAACCCGGCTGATCTGGAATGCAACCGCCAGCGCGCCCATCGGCTTCTACACAGTTGCTCCCGCCGATGCGCTCGAAGTTCCCGAACTGGTCGCCATCATGCCGTCCGAACCGCTGGAGCGATTCATGGTTGAGCGTGGCTATATCGAACGCGGCGTACCGCTGCTGAAGCGCGTCCTCGGCCTGCCAGGACAGCGCGTCTGCCGCAACGGTGCGACCATTACCGTCGATCATGTCGAAATGGGGGACGCGCTGGAGCGCGACCGCATGGGCCGCGATCTGCCGGTCTGGCAGGGCTGCCGCATCATCGGCGACGGTGAACTCTTCCTCATGAATTGGGACATCCGGGACAGCCTCGACGGCCGTTACTTTGGACCTGTTCCAGCCAGTTCCGTCATCGGCCGGGCGCTTCCGCTGTGGACCGATGGGGAAGGCGATGGCCGCTACGAATGGCGGGCGGCCACGCATTGAACCCACGCCAAACCCACCAACACAGGAGACATACCATGCCACAGATCGGTCAATTTGCGCGTGACGCATCCGGCTTCGCCGGTCAGCTCGTCACGCTCACCATGAAGCGCGATCTCGTCATCGTGCCCGCTGAACATTCCGATGCGGAGAATGCGCCGGACTATCGCGTCCATTACATTGAACATGACGGGCCGGAAGTCGGTGCTGCATGGAAACGCACCGGCGAAAAGGCTGGCGAATATCTCTCAGTGTTGCTCGACGATCCCGCCTTGCCGCAGCCGATCCGCGCCAACCTGTTCCGCGACGATGATACAGGCTCGTCATGGTCGCTGCACTGGAGCCGCCCGCGGCCCCGCGAAGATCGGGACTGAGATCATGCGATCCCGCGCCCTTCTTCTCTTCACGGCCGTTCTGTCGGCTGGCAGTGGATTGACGCCAGCGATTGCGCAGGTCACGCCGCAACCCGCGCCTGCTACCGCGCATCCCCATGCTGCTTTCATTGCAGAGGCCTCACAGCGTTTTGGCATTCCAGAGCACTGGATTCGGGCCGTGCTGCGTTTGGAGAGCGCGGGTGATGTGCGCGCCATCTCGTCGGCGGGTGCAATGGGACTGATGCAGGTCATGCCCGATACCTGGGCGGGCCTGCGCAGCCGCCATGGCCTCGGGCGCGATCCTTACGATCCGCGCGACAACATCCTCGCAGGTACAGCGTATCTGCGCGAGATGTGGGATCGCTATGGCAATGTCGCGGCCATGCTTGCCGCCTACAATGCCGGTCCCGGCCGCTATGACGAGCATCTGGCGACAGGTCGCACTTTGCCCGCAGAAACACGCGCCTATGTCGCCACGCTCGCACCTGTTCTCGGGCATGCGGCTGCGCCTGATGTGCCGACGATTGTACCGCCGCCACCGCCGGATTGGCGCGAAGCTCCGCTCTTCGTTGCGCAATCCAGCGGCAATTCGGCGGCGGCCAATCAGCCGTCGGGCGACGTCCGCGCAACCGTTCCTCTGCGCGATTCCGTCGATCAGGAGCCGCAGGACGGCGGCATATTCGTGGCCCGTGCGAGCAATGGAGATGCGCCATGAGCATTGCGTCTCCACGCGCTTTTGGTCCGCTTCCGGTGTGCAGTCAGGCAAGGGGTCGCCTGGCTGCATTCCCGGCAGGAAGGGCAAAAAGGGCAGGGAAGGCGGAGGGCAAGATAAAGGAAACCGGCACTACGCTGGCCGGATTTCTGAAATTTTTGTTGTCTGCACACTGGTTAGGGGAGCCGCGACCGGCACCCTGTTTTTGGACGGCACGAGCCGCGATTTCGCGCAAAGCCTTGGCTTTGCTGGGTT
Organism: Paracoccus sp. P2; assembly: GCF_046335115.1. Classification (NCBI taxonomy): domain Bacteria; kingdom Pseudomonadati; phylum Pseudomonadota; class Alphaproteobacteria; order Rhodobacterales; family Paracoccaceae; genus Paracoccus; species Paracoccus sp. P2. The sequence goes on from NZ_JBGOSN010000004.1 coordinate 200,846, forward strand.
TCGACCGGCACCATGGCCGCCGAACGCCCGATTTCCCCCGATTTTGGCCGGAGGCGCGTCCATGAGCGCCGACGACGAGAACCGCTTCCGGCCGAAGCCCGGCCGCATCCGCGCCGATGCCCCCAAGCTCGGCAAGGCGAAGAGCTTTCTGACGCAGGCGAAGAAGCTCGCGCGCCAGCACAGCAAGAGCCCGTCGCGGTCATCCGCATCATCCTCGCCACGCTCCAGATCGTCAGCCGCCACCAAGGGCGGCAAGGCATCGCGGGCGAGCAGCGGGCCGGGCCTGAAGCGTGGACGCGGCGCGTCCTTCGTCCGCTCGCGCACCTTGTCGGGTGGATGGAAGCACAGCACGCCGGGAGTGCGCCGTGTCGTCGTGAAAACCCGCTACGTCCAGCAGGCAGGAAAGAACGGCAAGGCGGCGGCCCATCTGCGCTATATCCAGCGCGACGGAACCTCGCGCGATGGCGAGCGCGGCCAGCTCTATTCCGCCAACGAGGACCGCGCCGATGGCGACGCCTTCCTCGATCGCGGCAAGGACGATCGCCATCAGTTCCGGTTCATCGTCTCGCCGGAAGACGGCGCGGACCTGACCGACCTGACAGCACACACCCGCGACCTCATGCGCCATATCGAAATCGACCTCGGCACCAACCTCGATTGGGTCGCCGTCAATCACTACAATACCGGCCACCCCCATGTTCATGTCATCGTCCGAGGCAAGGACGACCTGGGCGAAAATCTTGTCATCAACGGCGACTATCTCGCCAATGGGATTCGCGAGCGGGCCAGCGAGTTGACCACGCTGGAGCTTGGCCCCGTCACCGAGATCGAGCAGACCCGCAAGCTGTCCGCCGAGGTGGATCAGGACCGCTTCACTCGCATCGACAGGGCGATGACCGAGGAAGCCGACGAACGCTTCATCGACCTGCGCCATGAACCCGACGATCCGCGTCGCCAGTTCGACCGGACGCTGCGCTTGCGCCGTCTGGGCAAGCTGGAGCAGATGGGCCTCGCCACGGAACACGCGCCTGGCGTCTGGGAATTGAGCGAGGGGATGGAGCCGACCTTGCGCGAGCTGGGCGAGCACGGCGACATCATTCGCAATATGCACAAGGCTCTGAAGGCCGATGGGCTGGAGCGCGATCCGATGACCTTCCAGCTCCATGATGCCGCGCCCGAGACGCCCATCGTCGGCCGCGTCGTGGACAAGTATCTCACCGACGAGATGGGCGAGAACCTGACCCTTGTGGTGGATGGGATCGACGGCCGGACGCATCATGTTCCGGGCATCGGCCCGGCCCGCGTCGAGGACGCCCGCATCGGCAGCATCATCGAGATCGGCCCCGCCGACACGGCGCAACGTCCGTCCGACCGCGCCATTGCCGCCGTCGCCGAGGATGGCATCTACCGGCCGAGCCGCCATCTGGAGCAAGCGAAGTTCGAGGGCCGTGTTCCGGGCGGCGATTATGAAGGCTTCGTCGATTCTCATGTCCGGCGACTGGAGGCGCTTCGCCGCGCTGGAATCGTCGAGCGGATCGACGCCGACCAATGGCGCATCCCTGAGGATTTCGAGAGCCGCGCCGCCGCCTACGATGCGGGCCGGAACCGGCAGGCCAGCATCCGTGTCATCTCGACCTTCAATCTGGAAAACCAGATCGGGGCCGATGGTGCGACCTGGCTCGATCGGCGGCTGGTGACGCCTGACGCATCGGATCTCGCTCCGGCCGGGTTCGGCCAGCAGGTGCGCGACGCCATGGACCAGCGCCGCGAGCATCATATCGAACATGGTGACGCGACCCGAGCGCGGGACGGCCGCATCTTCTACCGGCGCAGCCTTCTCGCCACGCTGCGCGAGCGCGAAGTCGCCCGCGTCGGCGCGGAGATGGCCGAAAGCAAGGCGCTGCCATTTCGGGCGGCGGCGGATGGCGAGAAGATCAGCGGCAAGTTCACCGGCACCGTCCAACTATCCAGCGGCAAGTTCGCGGTGGTCGAACAGAGCCACGAGTTTACCCTTGTCCCATGGCGCCCGGTGATCGACCGCCAGCTCGGCCGCGAGGTCGCGGGTATCGTGCAGGGCGGATCGGTTTCGTGGCAGCTTGGCAAACAACGGGGGCTATCGCTGTAACGGTCCGGCCAACCAATTGTCGATCTACAGCGAGGCATGGCCAATTGGTCTGGTTACAATCTACAAAGTGGCCGGATCAATCCGGCCATAATTATGCGATAATAGGGGTTCCTGCTCAAAGACGGAAAAACTCCGTCAGATTCTGGATGGTGTTTTCGTGGAACTTAGCAATTGGACGGGTGCTCCAAAACCGGAGCGGAAAATACTGGAGGGGGCCTACACACGGCTGGAGCCGCTCAGCGTGGATCTACACGCGCAGTCTTTGTTCGAGGCTGCATCTGCCTCGGGCGCTGAAGATCGGTTCAGATATCTTTTTGACAAAGCTCCAACCGACTTCAGTGAACTTCAGTCCTGGGCCGAGAAAGCGGAGGCCAGCACAGACCCTCTGTTCTTTGCGGTCATCGACAAAGCGACCGGCAGGGCCGAAGGCCGTCAGGCTTTGATGCGCGTGGATACCGTCCACGGGGTGATCGAGATCGGCAACATCATGTGGGGACCGGCGATCACACGGACGCGCGTCGCTACGGAAGCGCTGTTTCTGTTCGCGGACTATGCCTTTGGTCTGGGATACCGTCGCTTCGAATGGAAGTGCGACAACGCCAATCTTCCTTCCAAACGCGCAGCCGAGCGCTTTGGCTTCAGCTTCGAGGGTATTTTCCGGCAGCATATGGTCGTCAAGGGCCTGAACCGCGACACCGCCTGGTTCTCGATCATTGATAGCGATTGGCCGCGCCTGCGCGCCGGTTACAAGCGCTGGTTGAAGGCCGACAACTTCGACAGTTCAGGACGGCAACTGAGTAAGCTGGCGTTCGATCAGTGAGCGTTACCAGTGCGGCCTATGGGCAAACCTCGGAGCCATTCGCGGCCAGAGCAGCTTTGCTTCTGGTCGCGTTCCTCTGGGGCGTAAACTACATCGCGACCAACTTTGGTCTACGCGCTTTCTCGCCTTGGACGTTCCGCGCTCTGTCCTTCGTAGCCGGCGCAGGGCTGCTGGCCATTCTTGCGCCGATAATTGGCGCGAGCTTGCGCGTGCGCAAGATCAGCGATCGTGTGCATCTCATCGTATCCGGGCTGTTTGCCTGTGGTGGCTTTGGTGCTCTCTCGGCCATAGCCATCCTTTACACCTCGACCGGGCGTGCTGCCATATGTGCCTACACCATGCCGATATGGGTGGCGCTCGCCGCCCGTGTGTTCCTCAAGGAGACTCTGACGACCGCACGCATGATCTCCCTGGCGCTTTGTGCGGCCGGGTTGCTCGTGCTGCTTTGGCCATTGATCCAGGCCGGTGTTTCGCTCGGCGCGCTCGCCGCAATCGGATCGGCAATCTGTTGGGCAATCGGCATTGTCTATCTGAAGTGGGCGCGCGTTCCCGCACACCCGCTTGCGGTCGCGATCTATCAGCTTCTCGCTGGCGCTCTGGTTTCCATCATCGGGATGATGTTCACCGGCCTTGGTGTTGATGGCCCTGTCGGTGTGCTGCCCTGGTTCGGGCTGCTCTATGGAGTCGTGGCCGGAACCGCTGTCGCCTATCCACTCTGGTTCAAGGTGCTCGACCGCCTCCCGGCCGGCACCGCAGGTCTTGGAACGCTTCTCGTTCCGGTTTTCGGCGTAATCGCTTCGTCAATCGTTCTCGGTGAGCGTCCAACGCCGGCCGACCTCATCGGCTTTGCCCTGATCCTGATCGCCGCCGTGATCGCCTTGCGAGCACCCGCCCAACCCATACAGACATAAGGAGGAAATACCGTGTCGGACCAGCAACAGAAATACGAGCGCTTCAAAGCCTTGCATGAACGCGAAGAGGCCTTTGTCATTCCGAACCCCTGGGACGCTGGCTCGACACGGCTCCTGACCAGCCTCGGCTTCGAAGCGCTGGCCACCACGAGCGCGGGATATGCCTTCTCCAAGGGGCGGCGCGACTCGCTGACCGGCCTCGGTCGGGATGAGATACTGGCGAACGCCGCCGAAATCGTCGGCGCCACCCATCTGCCGGTCTCTGCCGATCTGGGAGACGGGTTCGGTGCAGACCCCGACATCTGCGCCGAAACCATTCGCATGGCGTCCTCGGCCGGACTGGTCGGCGGCTCGATCGAGGATGCGACCGGCAATTCCGATCAGCCGATCTATGAGTTCGCCCATGCTGTCGATCGTGTTCGGGCAGCCGCCGAGGCCGCGCACAGTCTGCCCTTCGTGCTGACGGCAAGAGCCGAAAACCACCTTTATGGCCGCGACAGCCTGGACGACACGATCCGGCGGCTACAGGCGTTTTCCGAGGCCGGCGCGGACGTGCTCTACGCGCCGGGTCTGCCGGACATCGACGCGATCAGGACCGTTTGCCGCGCGATCGACAAGCCGGTGAATGTGGTTATGGGTCTCAAGGGTCCGGTCTATTCCGTGGCCGAGCTTCAGGATGCAGGTGTTCGCCGCATAAGCGTGGGTGGCTCGATGGCGCGCGCGGCCTTCGGCGGCCTGATGCGGGCTGCCGAAGAGGTGCGGAAGTCCGGCACCTTCACCTACGCGGCCGATGCCCTTCCCGGTACGGTCATTTCCAAATTCATGTCTGACGATGCAACGACCGACCGTCAGTGACACCGAGGCGAAGGACATAAAGCCATGACGACCACGGTTGCGCCGGCGACGACAGATATTACGGTTCGGCGGGCATCGTCCGAAGATGAGGCGGCCTGGCGGCCGCTCTATCGCGGATATGCGACGTTCTACAAACGCGACATCACCGACACCATTCTGGATCAGACCTGGGCATGGTTGCATAATCCGGCGCATCCGTTGGAAGGGCTGGTCGCTGTCGTGCCTGACGGCAAACTTGTCGGCCTCGCGCATTACCGGCCACAGCCTAAACCGTTGCAGGGCAACGACGCAGGGTTTCTGGACGATCTGTTTGTTGACCCCGAGTGGCGCGGCCGCGGTGTTGGACGCCAGCTCATCGAGCATCTGGCTACGATCGCCCGCGAGCGCGGCTGGCCATCGATCCGCTGGATCACAGCGACCGACAACGCAACGGCACGTCGGCTTTATGATGACGTCGCCGAAGCGACCCATTGGGTCACATATGAACTGAAGCCGTGAGGAGGCACTATGCTTGAACTGCGCCCGAACTGCGAATGCTGCGACCGCGACCTGCCGCCGGAGAGCGCAGATGCCCGCATCTGCACATTTGAATGCACCTACTGCGCGACCTGCGCCGAGTCGTTTCCCGGTGGAAATTGCCTCAACTGCGGCGGCAATCTCGTTGCGCGGCCAATCCGGCCATCGGAATTGCTCGTGAAGCATCCGGCGTCGACTAATCGTGTCCTCAACGCGAAATGCCGCGAGGAAATTGGCAGCGCAGCACAGCTGCAATAAGGGGGTTTGCTTAGTGGGCGCGACGATCACCATCCGAGAAACGCTGGCAATCGACGAAGCCGAATGGCGTAGGCTCTGGGACGCTTATAACGCCTTTTACGAAACAAGCGTCGCTCCGGAGATTACTTCCCGCACTTGGCAACGCATGCTCGATCCCGCTTCCACGCTCCTTGGCCGCATCGCACTGGTTGACGGCACCGCCGCAGGGTTCAGCCTCAGCGTTCTCCATCACGGAACATGGGTGGCAGGCCCTGTTTGCTACCTCGAAGATCTGTTCGTCGACCCTGACTGCCGAGGCCGCGGCATCGGCAGGAAGTTAATGCAGGATCTGGTCGATCGCGGCCGAGCGCTGGGCTGGTCAACCCTCTATTGGCATACGCGGGAGAACAACCCCGCCCGCCGCCTTTATGACGAGTTCGTCAAGGCTGACGATTTCGTTCGCTACAGGATGCAACTCTAACTAAGGATGCCAATTTGAAACAACGACTGAATGTATCCCAAGTCACTCCTGACCTTTATGCGGCCGTGCTCGCGCTCGACACGAAGGTCAAACAATCCGGCATCGATCTCGACCTGCTCCACCTCATCAAGCTGAGGGCATCGCAGATCAATGGATGCGCCTATTGCGTCGATATGCACGTCAAGGAATCGCTGGCCGATGGGATGCCGGCCCAAAAACTGCACCTCGTTTCCGTCTGGCGGGAATCTCCGCTGTTTGATGATCGCGAGCGCGCCGTGCTGGAATGGACCGAGAGCCTGACGCTGATCGCGCAGACCGGCGCACCAGACAGCGCCTATGAGACCGTGCGGGCCCACTTCAGTGAAGAGCAGATCGCACAGCTCATCGTCGCGATAGGCACCATCAATATCTGGAACCGGATCGCTGTCAGCTCGCGGCTCGTTCACCGCTGAGACGAAAGCGCCTCACCGCGCGCCGGGCCTGACGGTATCTTCCGGTTCGACGGTCGAGCTTCCGAAGCTGGCCAGCATCCATTGACGGAACCGGGTAATCCTCAAGGCGCGGCGTTGCGATGGCCGATAGACAAGCCAATAAGCTTCGCCCTGGTGGGAGACGCCGGTAAACGGCGCGACAAGCAGGCTATCCTCAAGTTCCCCTCGCCATAGGGCGGGCGTGAGCATCGCCAGGCCTTGACCGGCGAGCGCCGCCAGCCCTTCCGTGGCCTGGCTGTCGACCATAACGCCTTTTTGGGTCAGGCGCCTTTCAGCGGCAATCCCATTGTCGCTGAGCCAGGCCGCCCACCAATGGTCCTGCGGATTGATCCACCGCATCGCGAGGGCGGCCGATGCGGGCAGCGGAAGCTCCATTCCATCGACAAGGCCCGGCGCGCACATCGGCGTGAAATCGAGATCGAAGAGGCGATCCTTCGCTAGACCGGGCCAGTCGCCGCTTCCCCATCGAATGGCCACATCGACGTCTTCCGATGCGAAATCGACATATCGGTTGCTGACATCGAGGCGGATATCCACTTCAGGGTTATCCGCTTGAAAGCTTCCGATATGCCGGGCGAGCGATCGTTCGGTGAATGTGCTGCTGGCCGAGATCCGCAATATCGTCTCTTCGCCGCGCAGTTCGTCGAAGGCGGCGTCGATCTGGTCGAACGCCTCGCTGAGCTGGCCGGCGGCGCGCGCGGCGGCGTCGGTCATGTCCGCGCGCCGGCCACGCCGTTGAAACAGGGGCACGCCCAGGCGTTCTTCCAGCACCTTGATCTGGTAGCTCACGGCCGCTTGGGTCATGCCAAGTTCGTTCGCCGCCGCGGTGAAAGTGCCGCATCGGGCAATGGCTTCGAAGACTCGAACAGCCGGGAGAGGAGGAGAACGCCGCATGCCTCTTGATAAACCCTGTTTATCAGCAACGTCCATAGTTCGATTGGAACAGGGAGCCGCAACATCATAGCGTCCCCATCACCAGAACACGACAAATGACAGGTGATCCATGGACGACATGCTGACCAAAGAATGGGCCGACAACCATCATGTGATGACTGACGGCATCGATAGGGGCTTGCGGCGATTGCTTAACCTTGTGCGACGCTCGGCCAGAAAACTGGCTGGCATGAAGGGGAATGACCAGTCTGCGGATCGCCATCAGGCGTTGGGGTCGGACCGCTTCGCCTGAGCGCGTTCCTGCGCCAGCACGATCAACGTCGTCAGCACCATGAACCCGACCGATGCCCACAGCACCGACGCCGGCTCTCCCTGATCGAGAAGAAATCCGAACAGGATCGGTCCGATCACGCCGCCAATGTTGAAGCCGGTCGAGACGATGCCGAAGAATTTGCCTTCCTGGCCCGGAGGCGCGGCGGCGCGCACCAGCATGTCGCGGGACGGCGCGACCAGCCCGGTCAGGAAGCCCGCGGCTCCCATGGCCGCAACAAGCAGCGACCCCGGCATCGGCAGGAGGATGATCGCCACCACCAGCAGAGCCGCAAGACCGAAGGCCCCGGCTGCGATCAGGCCGTGACGCCGGGTGCGGTCCGCGAGGACGCCGCCCGCAAGAACACCGAACGCGCTGGCGAAGAGAAATACGGCCAGCGCGAGATTGGCGACCGCGAGCGATACGCCGAAGCCCTGGACCAGCGCCGAGACCGAGAATTTCTCAATCGCACCGGTGCTCAGAGCGAGCAGCACGAAGAACAGGGTGAGGACGGCGATCTTCGCCCATAGGCTTGAGAAGGTGCGTGTCGAAGCCGCAGCTGCGTCCGAACGGGCAGGATTGGGATCATTGGCGCCCTCCCGCGCGAAGCTGTTGGCCGTGACAGCCAGAACGAGGAAACCGAGGCCGCCGCTTGCGGCAAAGGCCCAGCGCGGATCGAACGTGGCCGCGAGCCAGACGAGCAAGAGCGGGGCCAGCGCGCCGCCAAGGAAGCCCGCGAAGGTGTGGATGGAAAAGGCTCGGCCCATGCGATCGGGCGCGATACCCCGCGACAACAGCGCATAGTCGCTCGGATGATAAACGCCATTGGCAAGCCCTGCGAAAGCCATGGCGGCGACCAGCATGATGAAACCTGGACTGATCGCGACCGCCGCTAAGCTCGCGCTGCCCAGCGCAAGCCCGGCGAGCAGGACCGGCCCCGCGCCGAAGCGATCGACGGCATATCCAAGCGGCGTCTGCACGAGTGCGGTGACGATGTTGAACACGGCGATCGCAATGCCGAGATCGACGAAGCTCACGCCCATCGACGCCGGCAGCAAGGGCAGCAGCGCCGGCAGCGTCATGATATGAAAATGGCTGACGAAATGCGCGGCCGAGATCCGCGCGAGCAACCCGTTGGAGGGCGACGGCGCGATCACGAGCGCGGCGTGTTCGCAGGATCGGTCAGAAGACCGGGCCAATATTGTGCGTCCCCGCCGGGACGAGGCCCAAAGATTGCCTGCCCGACGCGGACCACATCGGCGCCTTCCTCGATCGCCGCTTCATAGTCCCCCGACATGCCCATCGACAGCCGGGTGACGCCAGGGTGGACGCGCGCCGCGCGATCGCGCAGATCGCGCAGCAGCCGGAAGCAGGCTCGAACCCGTGCGTCATCGGCGCTGAAGATTGCGAGGGTCATCAGGCCCTGCGGCTTCAGGCGAGGATAATCGCCAAGCCGCTCGACGAACGGGATCAGCTCATCGGGCTGAAGACCATATTTGCTATCCTCGCCCGACGTGTTGACCTGGACAAAGACGTCGAGATCGCGGCCGAGCGCATCGAGCCTGCGGTTCAACTCTGCCGCAAGCCGGTGGCTGTCGAGGGCGTGGAACTCTGAAGCGAAGCGGACCAGATATTTGACCTTGTTGGTCTGGAGGTGGCCGATGATGCTCCAGCGGATCGCTAGGTCGCTCAGGATTTCCTGCTTGACCTGCGCCTCCTGGATCTTGTTCTCGCCAAAATCGCGAATACCGGCTCCATGCGCGAGCCGAAGAACATGCGCCGGCACGGTCTTGGTGACGGGGAGCAGGCGCACGCTCCCCGCACTGCGACCCGCGCGACGCATGGCATCCTCGATCCGCGCCTTCACCGCCGCCAAATTGGCGGCGAAAGACGCGGCGGGATCACTGCCGAACCGAGCGATATCGTCCGGAGAAAGATCGGGCGGCACGGGGCTTTCCTCAATAAGGCAGCGGAAAACGTGCGACCAGCGCACGCACCTGGCCGTTGATCTCCGCGCGGGCGGCATCCAGCCTGTCCTCGCGAACCGCACGCAGTGTATCGAGCAGCATACCGCCGATCTGGCGATATTCGTCAGCGCCGAACCCGCGCGAGGTTCCCGCCGCGCTGCCGACACGAATGCCCGACGTCACCATCGGCTTTTCCGGGTCATTGGGGATGGCGTTCTTGTTGAGCGTGATGCCGACCGATTCCAGCGCCTTTTCGGCAACATTGCCGGTGACACCGAGTGGCCGAAGATCGACCACCGCAAGGTGACAGTCGGTGCCGCCCGACGTGATGGCCAGTCCGCCATCGGTGAGCGTCTGCGCGAGCACGCGGCAGTTCTCGACCACGGCATTCGCATAGGCCTTGAAAGACGGTTGGAGCGCCTCGCCAAACGCCACCGCCTTGGCGGCGATGATGTGCATCAGCGGACCGCCCTGGAGGCCGGGGAAGGTCGCGGAATTGATCTTTTTCGCGATATCAGCGTCGTTGGTGAGCACGAACCCGCCGCGCGGCCCACGTAATGTCTTGTGCGTCGTCGATGTCACAACATCGGCAAAGGGAATGGGCGACGGGAAGGCGCCGCCGGCGACCAGCCCTGCGAAATGCGCCATGTCGACCATAAGGATCGCGCCCACTTCATCCGCAATCGCGCGGAAGCGAGCGAAATCGAAGGTGCGCGGATAGGCGGAGCCGCCGGCGATGATGAGCCGGGGGCGATGCTCGCGGGCGAGCCGGGCGACGTCATCCATGTCGATGCGATGGGTTGCAGGATCGACGCCGTAGCTGACCGCATTGAACCAGCGGCCCGACATATTGACCGTCGCCCCGTGGGTCAGGTGCCCGCCGGCCTTAAGGTCGAGACCGAGGATCGTGTCCCCTGGCGCGAGCAGTGCGAGATAGACCGACTGATTGGCCTGGCTCCCCGAATGGGGCTGGACGTTGGCATAGTTGCTGCCGAAGAGCTGCTTGACCCGTTCGATCGCGAGATCCTCGACGACATCGACGTGCGCGCAGCCGCCATAATAGCGGCGGTGTGGATAGCCTTCGGCATATTTGTTGGTGAGCACCGAGCCTTGCGCCTGAAGGACCGCGGGGCTGACGAAATTCTCCGATGCGATCAGCTCGATCGAATGGCATTGCCGGTCGCGTTCGAGCGCAATGGCGTCCTCGACCACCTTGTCGACGCTCGCAAGATCGGCCGCGCTGATGCCGCCGCGATCGGCCGACTGTGAAGGGGGTCGCAGTGTCGATGTTTCCATCGTGAATCTCCTGGAACAAGTGTTACGGCTGCGCGGACTCAGTGTGGTCCGCTATTGCGGGCACCCCTAGCATGATAGTGGTCCGTTGCGCCCAGCCACTTATCGCTCACTTTGCAGACCATTTAGGGCCACAGCTGTCGTGAGCTTTGGAAACCTGCATCAAGGATGAAGTAAAACAATTCGATCTTCCTCGAACTCCTCTTTCTCGGTGTCATTCGCAAAGTCAGCACAGGAAGTTGGTCAAGGTAGGATGATCGATCTAAGCGCTTCAAGAAGGCGCGCGTTTTGGTCTTCGCTGCCAATCGTAATACGCAGAAAATCTTCCGTGCGCGGACTTGAGAAATGCCGGACCAAGATGTCTCGGGACTTAAGTTGTCGCAAAAGATTCAATCCATCGTGTCCGGGATGACGTGTAAACACGAAATTCGTGGATGACGGTAATACATCAAATTCCAGCGATCGCAGTTCACGCGTAACAGTCAGGCGGCTCGCGATGATCCGTCCCACACATTCACGAAAATATGCCTCGTCTTCCAGTGCGGCAATTGCGCCAACTTGGGCGAGTCTATCCAGGGGGTAAGAGTTGACGCTGTCCTTAACGCGCTCAAGAGCCTCTATAAGCCCCGGCGCACCAATCGCATATCCGATACGGAGGCCAGCGAGGCCTCTCGACTTCGACATTGTGCGAACAACGAGAAGGTTAGGAAAATCAGCGATAAGAGGCACAGCCGTCTCACCGCCAAAATCAACGTAGGCTTCATCGATGAGCACAGGAATGCCTGCCTGGCTTTGAAGCAACCGCCGGATGTCCGAAAGTGGCACCGAAATCCCGGTGGGCGCATTCGGATTTGCGAAAGCAATAGCACCAGCGGGTCCGAGAAAGTCGTCAACGCTCAAGACAAATCTGTCGCTCAGAGGCACTAGCTCATAAGTGATATCGAACAGACGACAATAAGTTCTATAAAAACTGTAAGTTATATCCGGTATGAATAACGGCAGACTTTGCCTGAGTAGTGCTGCGAAGGCGAATGCAAGGATCTCGTCAGATCCATTGCCTACAAAAATATGACGAGGACTTACGTGATGATATCTTGCCAAAGCTTCTCTTAGGTGAAGTGATTGGGGATCCGGATAGAGACGCAGATCGTCGGTCGCTGCCTCCCTGATAGCAGCTAGTGCCAGAGGTGACGGGCCAAATGGAAGTTCGTTGGTATTGAGCTTTACCACGCCACTCTGTGCGGGCTGCTCGCCCGGCGAGTAGGGCGTTAATCCCCGAAGCAGTGGACTCCAAAAACGCTGCACTTATGATCTACTCCTCATCGGCGTCATCGTCGAGAACGGCGACACACCGACTGCATATGTGAAAGGGTCACAATCGCTCTGCCTGATGCTGCTGTTCTCGTTGTCACGATAGACCGATCAGCCATTCGCGGAACATCTGTTCACAAGCTACGCGGGCAGCGGACGCCATGCCTCGTGCCTCTTCCCGCAAGTCGCGCGGATCGATGCCAGAGACCGCCAACTCAGCCGCATGACCGGTCAACCACCTCTCAATCCCACAAGCCGCATCGACTTCCGCATGGAATTGCACGGCGAGGATGTTTGATCCGATCGCAAAGGCCTGCGTCCGGCACAGTTCGGTCATCGCCAAGTTGTCACCGCTGGAAGGTGTTTGGAAGGCGTCCCCATGCCAATGCAGCACGGGAACGCCCTCCAGATGACGAAGCGGCCCAACCCGCCCGGCATCAGTCAGAGACAGCAGACCAAAACCGATCTCCTTGTGCCCCATGGGTGTAACCAACGCCCCGAGGGCTGCTGCAATCAACTGCGCACCAAGGCAAATCCCCAGCGTCGGACGGTTGGCCGACAAGCGAATCTCAAGCAGACGCCGTTCGTCGGCGAGATAAGGGTAGAGATCGTCTTCATAGACCCCAACCGGCCCACCCAGCACGACAAGAAGATCGGGCGCAATCGGATCAATGGTGCCGAACGGTTCCCCGTCCAGGTCGTGATATGTAACGGCGTAGCCCGCAGCTTCCAGCACGGGGCCAAGCAAGCCGAGATCCTCAAACAGCACATGCCGAAGCACCGCAGCTGTTTTGCGCCTGTCTGTCATTGTTAATGCCTGCTTTCCTTCGAGCAACCGTGGGCGCTAAATAGGTTTGGTCGAAAACGGCATTAGCAGCTTTATGGACTGCATGACCCCGCCATTTTCTTCTCAATATTCAGACCACTTTCCCCGATTGCTTCCTCAGCGACTTGAACGCCGCAGCCAGTTTCAAGATTGCGACCTCAAGCTCAGCCGGCGTGTAGGCTGCAAAGCCCATCAAGAAACCGGGCTTTGCCTGCTCCGTCGCATGCAATGCCGATAGACCCATCAGATCGATACCGGCACGGCGCGCAGCGTGAATCGCATCGCGCTCCTCGATATCGCACGTTAGCACGCACGGCATCTGAAGCCCGCCAATCGGCACTCTCGGCTCGACGAAATCCGACAAGTGGGTCCGCACCAATTTCACGAGGACTTCCAGACGTTCCGCATAGAGGCCACGCATCGTGCGGACGTAGGCACCGAAATGGCCATTCTCCATGAACCGCGCGAGCGTGAGTTGACTGATCGTGGCGGTATGTCCGTCGAGCAGGGTTCGCGCGACGGTCATTGGCTTCACCAGCGCGGGCGGCAACACGACATAGCCAATCCGCAAGCCCGGAAAGAGGGACTTGGTAAAGGTGCCGACATAGATCGTCCGGTCATTGGGATCGAGGCCTTGGACGCAGGCCGTCGGTTTGCCTGCATAGTGGAACTCGCTGTCGTAATCGTCCTCGATGATCCAACTTTGACGGCTTGCGGCCCATTCGATCAGTGCGAGCCGGCGATCGAGCGCAAGCGTCGCGCCGGTCGGGAACTGGTGAGACGGCGTGAGGAAGATCGCGCGCGCCTGCTGCGGATCGGCCATCACCTGGTCGACAAGAATGCCCTGTGCGTCGAGGCGGACGGGCACGCAGTTCAAACCCGCGGCATCGAACGCCTTGCGCGCGCCATGGTAGGCGGGGTCCTCGATAAAGATGCGGTCGTCGGGATCGAGCAGCATGTTGGCGCAAAGCGTCATCGCTTGCTGCGAGCTTGTCAGCACCAGCACGCGATCAGCGGTTGCACGGGCGCCGCGTTCGAGATTGACGTAATCTGCTATCGCTCGCCGCAGTGGCTCGACGCCCTGCGGATCACCCTGAAGCAGGCTCTCGGTTCCGGTCTCGCGTAAAACCTGACGTTCAAGGCGCTCCCAAAGGCGCAGCGGAAAGGTCCGGGTTTCGGGGACACCGTGTGTGAAGGGCCGCAGACCAAGTGAGCCTCTGACCCCGCCGCTCTCGAACATGGCAGCGCCGCGCTTGCTGAGGTTTGGTCCTTGATCTCGCAGCAACGCCTCACGAGCTGAGCGCCGCTGGGGCGAGACAAACTCGGGCATTTCGGCCACAAAACTCCCGCTGCCAACACGCCGTTCGATAAACCCCTCAGCATGAAGCCGCGCATAGGCCGACTCGATCGTGTCACGCGAAACCCCGAATGACTTGGAAAGCGCTCGTGAAGCCGGGAGCGGCTTACCTGGCCCAAGCGCGCCGTCGACGATCAGTTGCCTGATGGCTCGCTGGATGCGGGTGTGCAGCGGCATGGCGGCATGTGCCGGATGCACCAGCCACGCCTTTACCGACTCTAGTTGCGAGTGTTTGAACAAATGGCCTGACCTCTTGTTTTATAAGCGAGTAGTAATTCAGGCCATTTATAGCTTATCTGTCAATGGCTATTCGCGAACTGGTAGTAAGTCTCAGATGCAGATCGCGCTCCAACAGATCAGTTTCGCCTTAGCTTCCGCCGCAATCTTCGGATCGCCGCATCTTCTTTGCTCCGACATGAACAACGCGGTCACGGAGCGCATCGGAGGACCTTCCCTCGTGCTGCACTCCCTGGTGCGGCGGACGCGGATCAGCGCTTCATTCTTTCCTCAAGCATGTGCTTCACGCCTGCCCATTCATCATCGATGATGCTGAAACGCACCGAGTTACGCCTGCGGCCATCAGGCATGATGCGCTCGTAGCGGATGATGCCCTCTTGTTTCGCGCCAATGCGTAGGATCGCCGTCCGCGATTTCTCGTTCAGTTCATCGGTAGTGAACTGAACGCGCACGAAGCGCATCGCCTCGAAGGCATGGGTTAACAGTAGATATTTGGCCTCAGTGTTTGCCCCGGTGCGCTGACGCGAGGCGCTGAGCCAGGTGCTGCCGATTTCCAGCTTGCGATTACGGCCGTCGATCTTCCAGAAGCGGGTGCTACCGATTGGCTCACCACTCACCTTGTCCAAAATCACGAACGGCATCACCGTGCCTGCGCTTTTCCCCGCCATCGCTGTCGCTACATAGGCATCCGCCGTTTCCGGCCCCGGCACCACTGTCAGCCTGGATTCCCACAAACGGCCATCTTCCGCCGCACGCAGCAACACCGGCGCGTCATCGGCATCCATGGGGCGCAGATGAACATGTGCGCCCACCAGTTCAGGCTGCTCAGATAGCGCGTTAAGCTCGGCCTCCATCAAATCACGACATCCTTACTGGTTCGGTCAGAAGCCCCCCGTCGGGCGCCTTCTTCGTGTCTGTTGCGCGCACTTCCGTTCAACCGCTGCCATCTCAAAGATTCGCGTCGGAGAAACACCGCTTCAGCTTATCGTAAAAACGGTCGTATGCACCCCGCCAATTCATCTTACCTCCACAGACCAATGGTGTGCGCTGGCATTTCACCCGCGTTCTGTCGGACGAATCTTGAATGGTCTGGCTTACGTTTCTCAAATGGATGGAACATTCCGACCATTGAGATGCTAGGGGACTGTTCGAATATCTCGACCCGTCGAGTCCAAACAGGAGAAAGTCCACTGTCATGTCATCCGGTTCCGCATCGTCGCCCCTGAGTCTCAAAGATCTTGTCCACCCTGTCGTCGCAGGCCTGATTTCAGTTATCGTCAACTATGGCGGAACCTTCATTCTGGTGTTCCAGGCGGCGAAGGTCGCCGGGCTGAGCCCGGAACTCACGGCGTCCTGGGTGTGGTCGATCTCGATCGGCGTCGGCGTTACGGGGCTGTTGCTCAGCTGGCGCTACCGCGAGCCGATCATCACCGCATGGTCCACGCCGGCAGCGGCTTTTCTCGTAACCGCGCTTGCGACGACATCCTACGCCGAAGCAGTCGGCGCCTATATCATCTCTGCTGTCGCCTTTGTCCTGCTTGGGCTCTCGGGCTGGTTCGACCGGGTGATCCGCATGATCCCGCCCGGCATCGCATCTGGACTGCTCGCTGGCATCCTGCTCCAGTTCGGTATCGGCGCGTTTGGCGGCGCATCGATCGATCCCGTGCTCGTTGGCGGCCTGGTGCTGGCTTATGTGCTGCTCAAACGCTTCTCGGCGCGCTATGCTGTGGTCGGCATTCTCGTTCTCGGCCTCATCTTCCTGCTTGTGCAGAACCGTGTTGACCTGTCCGGCCTTGAGCTGAAGTTTGCGGCACCTGTCTTCACCATGCCGGCCTTCTCGCTGAACGCCCTGCTGAGTGTCGCCTTGCCACTTTTCCTCATCACGCTGACCGGCCAATATATGCCGGGCATGCTGGTGCTGCGGAACGATGGCTTCAAGACCAGCGCCAATCCGATCGTCACAGTGACAGGGCTGGGTTCGCTCATCATGGCCCCGTTCGGCTCGCACGCCTTCAACGTCGCGGCCATCACCGCCGCGATCGTCACGGGACGCGAAGCGCATGAAGACCCCTCCAAACGCTGGATCGGCGGCATCGCGGCGGGCGTTTTCTATATCCTGATCGGCGTGTTCGGCGTCACCCTTGCCGCCGTGTTCATGGCCTTTCCGGCGACCTTCATCACCACGCTGGCCGGCCTCGCTCTGCTCGGCACCATCGGGGGAAGTCTCGCGGGCGCCATGGCCGATCCCAAGACCCGCGAAGCCTCGCTCATCACCTTCCTCGCCTCGGCCGCCAATATCAGCATGCTGGGCGTGGGCGGCGCCTTTTGGGGGCTTGTCATCGGTCTCATCGCCTATCTCGCGCTCAATGGCCGCCTGCCTCCCCGGGAGCCGAAGACCGAGACCATCCCCGCGAAATGACGGAACCGTTCTCATGATGAAAACATCGATCATCTCGATCCAGAGCCAGATCGTGCACGGCCATGCCGGCAACAGCGCTGCCGTGCTGCCCATGCAGGCGCAGGGTCTCAACGTCGCGGCCGTGCCGACCACGCTCCTGTCGAACAATCCGCTGTTCGAGACCATGCGGGGCCGCGTCCTCGAATCCGAACTCGTTGGCGACCTGCTGCGCGGGGTCGAGGAACGTGGCCTCGTCGAAACAAGCCGCTATGTCGTGTCGGGCTATCTTGGCTCTCGCGCCAATGGCGAGGTGATTACCGCATTCGTGAAGCGCGCCCGCAAGATCAATCCGGGCCTCGCCTTCATCTGCGATCCGGTCATGGGAGATTTCAATCTCGGCGTTTTTGTCGCGGACCAGGTTATCGAATGCCTGATCGATACACTGGTCCCGATCGCTGATTTCCTCACCCCAAACCATTTCGAGGTGGGGCTGATTACGGACAGCAAGCCCGTTACCTTCGACGATCTCAAGGTCGAAGTCGGCAAGATCCGGGCGCACCGTGGGGCCGGCGTCGTCGTCACCGGCTGCGTCTTCCCCGATACGCCCGAAGGCTCGCTCGAAAATGTCGTCTTCGACGGCGACACCGTAACGAGGCTGGTCTCTCCGCGCCTCCCCATCGTCCCGGTGGGAACGGGTGATCTCTATACCGGATTGCTGACTGCCCGGCTGACCCATGGCCGCAACCTTGTCGACGCAGCCAGCGAAGCCGCTGCGATCGTTCTCACGGTTCTCGAACGCACGATCGCGGCAGGCGAACATGAAATGCAGCTTGGCAGCACGATTGACGCGCTGCTGCCTGCCACAACGGAGCAAAAACCATGACCGGCTTCGATTACCGGCAATTCTTTACAGACGATCTCGCCCAGCTTCGCGAGGAGGGTCGCTACCGCGTCTTCGCTGATCTTGAACGCGAGATGATGAGCGGGATTTACGCTTACGACCACCGGATCAACAAGCGGATCACTATCTGGTGCTCGAACGACTATCTCTCGATGGGCGTTCATCCCGACGTGATCGACGCCGCCCGCAACGCGCTGGAACAATATGGTGCGGGTGCTGGTGGAACGCGCAACATCTCCGGGACAAGCCACGAGCATGTCATGCTGGAACGCGAGCTTGCCGAACTGCACGGCAAGGAAGCCGCGCTGCTGTTCACGTCCGGCTATGTGGCCAATGACGCCGCGCTTTCCTCGCTGGGCCGGCATATGCCCTGCTGCGTGATCTTTTCCGACGCGCTCAACCACGCATCGATGATCGAAGGCATCCGGCATTCCGGCGCCGACAAGGTGATTTTCGCGCACAATGACTGGCGTGACCTGGAACGCAAGATCGCCTCCGTCTGCAAATACCGGCCCAAGCTGATCTGTTTTGAAAGCTGCTATTCGATGGATGGCGATTTCGCGCCCATCGAGGCAATCTGCGACATAGCGGATCGCTACAACGCCTTCACATACGTCGACGAAGTCCATGCCGTCGGCCTCTACGGTCCGCATGGCGCCGGCGTTACAGAGCGCGACGGCCTGCAGGGCCGCATCGATATGATCCAGGGAACGCTGAGCAAGGGCTTTGGCGCGATCGGCGGCTACATCGCTGGCACCCATGAGGCGGTCGATTTCATTCGCAGCCATGCGTCAGGATTCATCTTCAGCACCGCGCTTCCACCATCGGTCGTGGCTGGTATCCGGGCCGCGCTGCGCCATCTGAGAGAAGATGGCGCGCAGCGCCAGGCGCTTGCTCGCCGCGCCGCTTCCCTCAAGACACGGATGATCGAGAACGGCATTCCGGTAATGCCAAGCCCCAGCCATATCCTGCCGGTGATGATCGGGGACGCCGCACTCGCCAAGGCCATCACCGATCACCTCATGGTTGAAAGCGGGATTTACATTCAGCCGATCAACTATCCGACCGTGCCACGCGGCACCGAGCGGCTACGGATCACACCCACGCCGCTGCACACCGATGAGGATGAGGCTGCGCTTATCGCGGCGCTCATCTCAGCCCGCGATGCCTTTCCTGGCTGGTTGCCACTGGCCGCAAGCGCCAACGGCAATACCCAGCATGATGTCCTGGAACTTCAGTCATGACGAACCCGCTCCTTCCCGTTTTTCAGCCCGCCCCCATGGTATTCGACAAGGGCGAAGGCGCGTGGCTCACCACGGCCGAGGGCGAACGCTATCTCGACTTCGGCGCCGGCATCGCCGTCAATTCGCTTGGTTATTCCCATCCGCATCTGGTGGCCGCTCTCGAAACCCAGGCGCGCAAGTTCTGGCACCTCTCGAACGTCTATCGCATTCCCGATGGAGAACGTCTGGCCGAGCGATTGACGGCAGCCTGTTTTGCGGACGTCGCCTTCTTCGCCAATTCCGGCGCTGAAGCCAACGAATGCGCGATCAAGATCGCGCGGCGTTATCAGAACGCCAGCGGTCGACCGGAACGGTGGCGGATCATCACCTTCAACGGCGCCTTTCACGGTCGAACGCTGGCGACGATGGCAGCGGGCGGTAATCCCAAATATCTCGACGGGTTCGGTCCCGCTGTCGGCGGCTTCGATGCTTGTCCTCTGGAAGACATAAATGCGGTGCGCGCCCGCATCACCCTCCAGACGGCGGCGATCATGATCGAGCCTATCCAGGGCGAAAGCGGCGTGCGTCCGGTCAGCCACGATTTCCTACGCCAACTCCGGGCGCTGTGCGATGAGTTCGGGCTGCTGCTCATCTATGATGAGATCCAGTGCGGCGTAGGTCGAACCGGCTATCTTTTCGCGCATCAAGAGGCTGGCGTAGCGCCAGATATCATGAGCCTCGCCAAGGGACTTGGCGGCGGCTTTCCCGTCGGCGCCTGCCTTGCGACGCGCGCGGCCGCCTTTGGCATGGTCGCAGGCTCGCACGGCTCGACCTTCGGCGGCAACCCGCTCGCGATGGCGGTTGGCAACGCGGTTCTCGATATCGTCGACGACGAGGCATTCCTTACCGAAGTGCGCCGTAAGGGCGAGCGGCTACGCGCCGCGCTCGAACAGATCGCGAGCTTCTTGCCTGATTTGATCCTTGAAGTGCGCGGCCGTGGTCTCATGCTCGGCATTCGCACGGCGCGTGAACCACGCGAGATCGTCGAGGCGTTGCGCGCCCACGCGCAGGTGCTGACCATCGCTGCGGGCGACAATGTCGTGCGGATCGTGCCACCGCTTACCGTGAGCGATGAGGAAATCGATCTTTTCGCGGACCGTGTGCGGCACGCTCTGGAGCAAATATCTAAGCGCGCGGCCTGAGGACGCCTGTGCGGCCCCGTGGCGGAGTGGTTACGCAAAGGACTGCAAATCCTTGCAGCGCTGGTTCGAATCCAGCGCGGGGCCTCCAATCAGATGGGAAGATTATGACCGGCAATAGCGGCGGCATACCGCAACTCCATCGCAACAGTCTCCGGCACGGGCCAGATGAGCGAGGCTGTTTCGGGATATTCGGAGGCCGCTTCGTCTCCGAAACCCTCATGCCAAATATACTGGAACTGGACACAGCCTATGCCAGTGCTCAGGCCGATCCTCTCTTCACAGCCCAGCTCGATGGCTTGCGCGTTCATTATGCGGGACGTCCGAGTCCACTCTACTACGCCGAACGCCTGACCGAGCGTCTCGGCGGTGCGCGCATTTATCTCAAGCGCGAAGACCTCAATCACACCGGCTCGCACAAGATCAACAATGTGCTCGGCCAGATCCTGCTCGCGCGGCGAATGGGAAAAACCCGGATCATTGCCGAAACCGGAGCCGGCCAGCATGGCGTCGCCACCGCGACAGCCTGCGCGCGCTTTGGCCTCGACTGCGTCATTTATATGGGCGCGATCGATATCGATCGCCAGGCCGCGAACGTGAAGCGGATGCACATGCTGGGTGCGCGCATCGTTCCCGTCACCAACGGCTCGCAAACGCTCAAGGATGCCATGAACGAGGCTCTTCGCGATTGGGTATCGAACGTCACTGACACCTTCTACTGCATCGGGACAGTCGCCGGGCCGCATCCCTATCCAATGATGGTGCGTGATTTCCAATGCGTGATCGGGGAAGAGGTTCGCGCGCAGCTCAATGAACAGGAAGGACGACTTCCAGACCTCCTGGTCGCCTGTATCGGCGGCGGATCAAACGCAATGGGACTATTCCACCCGTTTCTCGACGACGATTCCGTCGCGATGCACGGCGTCGAAGCTGCCGGCGATGGACTTGAAACAGAGCGGCATGCTGCGTCGATCTCGGCGGGACGGCCCGGCGTCCTTCATGGCAACCGCACCTATCTGCTGATGACGGGCGATGGGCAGATCGAGGAAGCGCATTCGATTTCGGCAGGACTCGATTATCCGGGTATCGGTCCGGAACATGCCTGGCTCCATGAGGTCGGCCGCGTGAACTATGTAGCGGCGACGGACCGCGAAGCCATCGCGGCCTTCCGCGCACTTACAAGCCTGGAAGGCATATTGCCGGCGCTCGAATCCGCTCATGCGATCGCGCATGTCATGCGTGTCGCCCCAACGATGTCGGGTGATGCGGTTATCGTCTGCAACCTCTCCGGTCGCGGCGACAAGGACGTCGAACAAATCGAGCCTCTCGAAGAGGAGACAAGTGCGTGAACCGTATTGCGAGCCGTTTTGCCCTTTGCCGAGAGCAGGGGCGCGCTGCGCTGATGACGCACGTTACGGCAGGCGATCCCGACAGCGATACCTCGCTTGCCATTCTCGGCGCGCTTGTGAAGGGAGGCGCCGACTTGATAGAATTGGGCATCCCGTTCAGCGATCCCGCGGCCGACGGGCCAGCCATCCAGCAATCTTCAGTGCGCGCGTTGGCGTCGGGACAGACCGTTGACCGGACGCTCGCACAGGCGAAAATGTTTCGCGCGCAATTCCCGACGATCCCGCTCGTTTTGATGGGCTATTACAACTCGATCTATGACTATGGCGCCGCGGCCTTTATCGAAACTGCCGCGAATGCCGGGGTCGATGGCCTGATCGTAGCCGACCTGCCTTTCGAGATGTCGCATGAACTCGACCATCTTATCGATCGAACAGCAATCAATCTGATCCGGCTCGTCGCGCCCAATACCGAGGACGAGCGGCTCAAAGCGATCGCTGGCGCCGCGCAGGGCTTTATCTACAGGGCACCTCTAAAAATTGCCCTGACCTTGGCGCTGCGATATCGTGACATGGTGAACCGGCATATAGGGGATGCAGCGATGACGCAGATGGGTTTCTTT